>CALPZT020000019.1 GCA_943328365.2 Bifidobacterium breve
AGCCATGGGCTCGTCGAGGAGGAGCACCTCCGGCGAGGTCGCGAGGGCCCTGGCGAGGGCAACGCGTTGGGCCTGGCCTCCGGAGACTTCGGCGGGCCGCCGGCGCGAAAGTTCGGCGACGTTGAGCCGGTCGAGCGCCTCTGCTGCGATGCGTCTGGCCTCCGCTCGAGACAGGCCCCGTGCCCGAGGGCCGAAGGCCACGTTCTCGAGCACGGACAGGTGCGGGAAGAGCGCGTAGTCCTGGAACACGACCCCGACTGCCCGATCACGGGGCTGAACGAACACCGCCGATCCGTCATCGAGCATCCGGCCATCAAGAGTGACGGTGCCGGTCGTGATCGGCTGGAGCCCTGCAATGGCTCGCAGCAGGGTCGACTTGCCGGAGCCATTGGGCCCGAGGATCGCAACAACCTCGCCCGCCCGCAGTTCGAGCCCAACCTCGAGGGCGAACTGCCCTCGCTCAACAGAGCAGGAGATGTCGAGGGTCATGGTCGGGCCGCTCGCAGGTAGTGGCCGCGAAGGGCGACGAGCACGGTCACGCTCAGCGCCAGGAGCAGGACGCTCAGGGCGATCGCAACGTCACGGTCGGATTCGAGCGCGGTGTAGACCGCGAGCGGCATCGTCTGCGTCACCCCGGGAAGGTTGCCCGCGAAGGTGATGGTCGCGCCGAACTCGCCGAGCGCCCTCGCCCAGCACAGCACGCCGCCGGCGATGATCGACGGGACGATGAGCGGGAGCGTGATTCGCCGGAACACGGTCCACGACGATGCCCCGAGGGTCACCGCGGCATCCTCAAAGCGGCGGTCAAGTGACCTGAATGCGCCCTCGAGGGTGATGATGAGAAAGGGCATCGCGACGAAGGTCTCGGCGAGCACGACCCCAGCAGTGCTGAACGGGAATTGGATTCCGAAGGCGTCGTAGAGCGGCCCGCCGACGAGGCCCCGCCGCCCGAATGCGGCGAGGAGTGCCACACCGGAGACGACGGGTGGCAGGAGCAACGGCACGATGACGAGGGCTCGGAGTGCTCGGGTGCCCGGCAGCACCTCCCGTGCGAGGAGCCATGCGAGCGGGATCCCGATCACCGCAGCGATGGCGGTTGCCGCCACGGATGTGACCGCCGACAGGCGCAAGGCCTCGAGCGCCGTCGGGGTCGTGACGATTGCGGCGAAGGAGCCCCAAGGCGATTCGAGGAGGAGCGCAGCGAGCGGGACGACGAGGAAGGCGATCGCGAGCAGACCCGGTGCCACGAGGAACCAGGGCCGGGACGTGATGCGCCGCGCGGTCACCAGGGCTTCGCGAAGCCGTATGCGCGCAGGATGCCCTGAGCCGAGGTGGTGTAGCGGACGTAGCTCACGAACGCTGCTGCGCCGACCGGATTCGGCGCCGACGTGACGATGGCTATCGGATAGGTGGTCGTGACGTTCTGGCTGGCGGGGATGGCGATCGACGACACCTTTCTGCCGGCCGCCCGGACGTCGGTGACGTAGACGATGCCGGCGTCGACCTCGTCAGCCATCACCTTGCCGAGCACTGAGCGCACGTCGAGTTCGAGGGTGACGGGCTTGACAGTCACCCGGTTCAACGTGAAGAGTGCCGCGGCCGCGACGCCGCAGGGCACGGCGGGCGCGCAAGCCGCGGTCTTGACCGCGGGATCCTGCTGGCTCCGGAGCGAGGTCACGTTCGCCCGGTTGCCGGGCGGCATCGCGATCGCCATCGAGTTCTTCGCGAACAGGAGCGGCCGGCTGACCGATCGAGCAGCCACGGCCTTGGCCATCGACGACTCCGATGCCGTGGCAAGGACATCGACGGGGGCACCTGCGTTCACCTGCTCGACGAGCTGCGGACTGCCGCCGAAGTTGAAGCACACGCTCGTGCCCGGATATCGCTTTTCGAAGCCGGCAGCGATGACGGGCAGGACGTCGGTGAGCGACGCGGCCGCGGAGACCACGATGATTCCCTGCGGCCGTGCCGGTGCCGCGGTCGAGACCCCTGAGCCCACGATCATGGTTGCGGTCATGGCAATCGCCACCGCGCCCACGGTGATGAATCGATTGCGTCGCATCAGGCCTCCCCGCGCTCGACGACGACATTCGTCGACTTCACGACCGCTGTCGCTCGCACGCCCGGTGCCAGGCCGAGCTCCTCTGCCGATTCGCGACTGAGGAGCGAGGTCACCCGATGCGGGCCGGCCTGGATCTCGACAAGGGCCATGACGCCGTCCATCTCGACCCGGGTGATGATGCCGGCGAAGCGATTTCGGGCTGATTGCTGGACGACGGGCCCGGGCGCAGCCGCCTGCTCGGCCATGACGGCGGCGACGCTCGCTGCGTCGACGGTGCGCGGGCCCGACTCGCTGGCGCCGACGACGAGCCGGCCCGCTTCGAGCCAGCGCCGCACGGTGTCGTCGCTGACGCCAAGCAGCTCCGCTGCGTCCGACACCCTCATATGCGTCACGAAAACGAATATATCTACGCGAATACTACAAAATCAAGGTATTTTTCACGCCAACGCGAGTCAATCACTGCTCGACCCACCCGACCCGCCCGAGAAACGGGCCTACCCGAGGGAACCGGCCGTCTGTGGGATCAGGACCCGAGGTGCTTGGTCAGGAATCGGTCGACGCGCTTGATCGAGTCGTACCAGGGGCCGTACATGTAGTGGCCCGCGCCCTTGTATTCGACGAGCGTGGCATCCTTACCGGCACGGGTGAGCGCCGCATCGGTTGCTCGCGCCCACGCAATGTCGCAGCTCTCGTCCCTTGTTCCATGGAACATGAGGATGGGCTCGGTGATACGCGAGAAGTAGGTTCTCGCCGACATCGTCTGCCAGAAGGCGGGCTCCTGCTCCGGGCTTCCGTACTCGGCGATGACCCGCCGGCCCAGACTCGTGTCGAAACGCTGCCACCTGTTGAAGTTGTCGGCGGTATTCGAACTCGTGGCCGCGTAGGTGATCGCGGCGTCGTACACGCCCGGCTTGATGACGAGCGCTTGGAAGGCGACCCCGCCGCCCATTGACCGGCCGAGCAATGCCAACCGATCACTGTCAATGAAGGAGAGTGTCGACTCGCGTACCGCAAGGCCAGCGTTGATGACGTCCTCGGCGTAGCCAAGACGCATGCTCAGATCGGCCTTCGGATCACGGTCGGAACCTGCGTGATTCCGGTAGTCGACGTGCAGCGAGACATAGCCATTGCGAGCCAGCCAGTCCTGCTCGCGGCGAAAGCCCTGCCCCGTGACGTAGATCTCTGGGTCGATGTAGCCATGGGCGAGGACGACGACGGGGAACGGGCCCTTGCCCCGCGGCTTGTGCATGATCCCGGAGATAGTGAGGTCGCCGCTCTCGTAGGTGATGGCATGACGCGTATAGGCCGACGTGCCACCAAGGTCCTTGCGAATGCGCAGGTCGCGACCGCTGTACTCCTGGGCGATGGCCCCGGGGATCGAGGGATCGACCCCCACCGCCTGCGCAGGGCTCCGGCCGACCATCGAGGTGAGGACAAGCGTCGCCATCGCAAGGATTACGGACAATGGCAAAACGCGGTCCAGTGACAGGAAAGCACTGCGATCTGACTTCACCCGATCACCATAAGCCTGCGATCTGCCGGCCGCACCTGCGCAACCACTTGAGCACGAGGCTCAGGTCGGCGATGCGCAAGCAGGGTCGTTCACGGGATCTGCATGCTGGGGCCGAGAGCGGATTCGAGGGCTTCCATGAAGGCATCGACGTCGCCACCAGTAGCGGCAAGCTCGTCGTTGCTGAGCACGAGCACCCACCCGTTATCCGTTTCCGCGACCACGCAGGCGGCCCGGTCACCGACGAACGCGGCGAGGCTCGGTTCCATCTCATTGAGGTGGACGAGTTCAAAGGGAATCCCGAGGGCGCGAACCCGCTCATCCCAGGCGGCCTTTCGTCGCAAGGTCGCGTGGGTGATGTCGCAGAGCGAGCACGATTGGCCGCGCAGGTAGTGGCCGATGAGGTAGCGAACTTCGCCGACGAGGCCTCCGTCAGCCCGATAGACGCCGATGAGGCGGATGAGGGGTTGGGGCAACGTTGGTCGCATGGGGAGGCTCGTTCCTTCCGGTTCAGGCTGCCTAGTTTCCCAACCAGAAATCCATCCATCGGACGAAGATGAGGCCGAGGATGAGCGCGTAGCTTGCCCCGATGATCACCCACCGCAGCGCTGCGACGGTATCCGCGACCACGCCGGGGGTTGGACCCCGACTGAATCGCGCAGCAGACGCGTTCTCGGCCGTAACGACCCAGAAGATCGCGATGGTGACGACCCACACCACCATGCACCACGGACACAGGGCGCCGATCGAGTAGAGGCTCTGCGTGACCAGCCAGACAACGAGTGCGAGGCCGCCGAGGGCTCCGACATTCAGCCCGAGCCACACCCAACTCGGGATGGACGTCTTCGCGGCGAGCAGTACCCCCAGTGTGAGCACGATGGCGAATCCCCCGAGCCCCATGATGGGATTGGGAAATCCGAAGACCGAGGCCTGCTCGGTGACGATCACCGAACCGCATGAAACGACCGGGTTGATATCGCAGGAGGGCGAGTAGTCGGGGTCGGCGAGCACTCGAATCTTGTCCAGGGTCAACTCAAAGGATGCGAGCCATCCGACGACGCCACCGATGATCAGGACCCATGGCGTCGTGCGGTACCACGTGGCCTCGGTGTCGGCTGGGCTCCCGCCGGAGGTGGTCGTCATGCCCGTCCCTTCGTGAAGGGCCTGATGCCGAGTCGACGCAGGCCCGATGTCATGTGACGTACCGGGGGTTCGCTGACCATTCTTCCCACTGCTGTGGAGAAGCGCAGCCTGCTGTCCTCAGGGTAATCCTTGGTTCCGCGATCCGTCGCCTCGCTGCATCGATCTCCTCCCTATTCCTCAATCCACTGACAAGGTCGCTCTCGCATAGTGGCTCAGGATTCGAGGATCGGTACCGCCAGTCCCTCTGGAGCCAGACCCCCTATCCTCGAACAAATGGCTCCTGCACTCACCATGACGCAGCTGCGACAGGCCCGAATGTCCAGCATGCTGCTTGACGTTGCTGTCGATCGCACCCCCTTGTCGGTGGCGCGTTGGTTTGGCGCCATGCAGGCGCAGGACGTGGCGAGCGGGCATTGGTCGCTTGGTGCGCGATGCACCGGCCTCACCCAATCGGACGTCACCGGGGCCTTCGAACGTGCTGAGATCGTACGCACATGGCCAATGCGCGGCACCATTCACATCATCCCGGCCGAAGATCTGCAGTGGATGCTCGCCCTGACCGGGTCACGCACGCTAACGGGAGCCGAGCGACGGCGAGAGAGTCTCGGGCTCACACTCCGTGACGCCACCACGGCCGTCGACGCGCTCGCTCTGGAGCTTCGAGCCAAGCCCGTGCTCACGCGCAGCGAGGCACTGGCATGCATCGCCGATGCAGGCATCGAGGTCACGGGCCAGCGCGGCTACCACCTGCTCTGGTACGCGGCGCAGCTTGGCGTCACGTGCATCGGCCCCCAGCGCGGGACGGACCAGACCTTCGTCGCGGTCGCCGAATGGGCACCTGACCAGGTGTCGATGACTCGCGACGAAGCGCTCGCAGAGTTGCTGCTTCGGTATGTGCGCAGCCACGGACCAGTGTCCTTGCGCGACTTCGCCGGCTGGACCGGTCTCACCATGACCGATGCCAAGCGGGCAGCCACGGGCAATGACGGACGGCTGATTTCCCTTGCACTCCTTGGGCAAGAACTGTGGGCAACGGTCGAACTCGCAGAGCGACTTCGAAACGGCGACGGATTCGGCCACGAGCCCGTCGCGCTGCCCGGCTTCGACGAGTTCATCCTCGGCTACAAGGACCGCTCCGTTCAGGTGCCCGAGGGCGCCATGGAGCGAATCGTTCCCGGAGGAAACGGCGTGTTCCGTGCCACGGTGGTCATCGACGGGCTTGTCGTCGCCACCTGGAAGCGCACGTTGACGAGTACGCGCGTGACCGTCGAGGTCGAGCCCCTGGCGCGCATGACGAAAGCAGTGCGAGCCAAGGTCGATGCATCCTTCGCGCCGTACGCGGCGTTCCTCGGCCGCGACCTCGTCGTCCGCGAAAGCAGGGCGACCGCGTTGGGAACCTGAGCAGCACCCAGGCCTTGGGGCAGAAGCCTGATTCGACTGCAAACCAAGCGAGCGCCACACCATCTGGACACCCTCCGTCGAGGCATATCACCCGCACCAACGCATCCCAACAGCACTAACGCACAGGAGCCCCGTTCCCTCGTGGTTTGCGAGGAAACGGGGCTGACATGTGGAGGTGCCGGGAATCGAACCCGGGTCCGTCCAGGATCCTTCCGTTCTTCTACGTGTGTAGCCGCGCTATCGCTTCTCGGCCCCGGTGCTTCGTGCGGCACTGCACCGGGCGGCCCAGTCACTGTTTGGCTTTCCGCCCGCTCCCGTGACCGGAGCGATTGGTGAGTCCCCTAGCGACGTCAGACCCCAATTCGGGGACGCATTGGGCTGACGGCTGATCTATGTACTACGCCGCGAGGGCGTAGGACTCAGCAGACTGCGTATTTTTGGCAGTTATTTTTTGTCAAGGATTCTTAACGAGATCACCTTGATTCTCGACACGCTTCACCGGTCAAACCATCTGTCCGTCGAAACCGTTCACCCCCTGTTGAGTTTTCAAGCATCGCTGCTCATGCGATGGTACGCCCCATCCGCGGCCGGACAAAACGCCGAATGCGACCCAAGAGCCCGGCACGACATCGGTCGTCCCCCGCGCCGTTCCAAAGGGCGCGACGGCGCTCGTGCGCGATTTGACCGAATTTTCGGGCAGCATCCCCTAGATTCAGGGCGTTATCCTGCAGCATTGGGCCGCGGGATCGTCCCCCCGGAGGAATCATGGCAGGCATCGGTGCACGCCCGTTCGGCGTCACGCTCGTAGGCGTCATCATCATCATCGAGGGCATCCTCGCCCTCATCGCAGCGGTCGTCTCGCTGTTCGGCATCGGTGACGGCTTCACGTCAGCCATCCTCGCCGCCCTCGTGTCCGGAGTCCTCGGCCTCATCTACATCGCGGTCGCCAAGGGCATCTTCGACGGCAACAACGGCTCGCGCCTGATCGTGGCGATCGTCAGCATCATCAACATCGTCGTTGGCGTCTTCAACTTCTTCAACGGCGGTCTCATCCAGATCCTCGTCGCCATCATCGTCCTCATCCTGCTGTACTCGGCGAAGGCCAAGGCCTTCTTCGGCTAGGACCCTCAACCTGGGCTCGCCCTTCGGCGATGAACAGGGCTCTCGAGCGGCCGTGCGAGGAGTCGGTGAACGTCATCCGGCTCATTGCGCGGCCGCTCGGCTTTTCGACACTGTCCCTCCATTCGCAGGCTGCAGTCAGGCGAGTTGAACCCCGGCAGCGCCCGCAGCGCGGATGAGCCCGGAATCAAGCGTCGCCAACGGCTCCCCCGATGACATCGCGGCATGCAGGTAGAGGGCGTCGTAGGACGTGAGCCGAAACTGGGCAGACAGGGAGAGAAGCTCGCCAGGCGACGGATCATCGATGACACCGGCCGGAAGGAGCACCAGTTGGTGGAGTACTTCGGCCGCCTCCGCTTGGCTGATGGTCCCCAAGACCTGCTGCCGTGAGATGAAATTGGCGATCTCAGCGCGCCATATCGTCGGAACGAGCGCCACCCGATCGTCAAACAGCACCCGCTTCTCAAGCGCATTCGTCTCGCGTGGGGTACTCGGAAAGAACCAGGCGATGGCCAGTGATGCGTCGAGGATGAACGCTTTCACATCCGGCCTTCGGTTATCTCGTGCTTGATCTGCTCCTGGCTGAAGGCAAGACCGTCGCCGCCCATGCGTGAACGGCGCTCATCGGCTCGCGCCCAGAAATCGGCCCAATCGCGGGTCACCGGGCTCTCCCCCACCGGAACGAGCCGGGCGACGGGCCTTCCGTGCTTGGTGATGGTGATCGACTGCCCGGCCTCGACCCGAGCAAGAAGCTCCGCAAGGTGCGTCTTGGCGGCGAACGCGCCGACTGTGGTTGCAGTTGCCATGCGCCCACTGTAGTCAAGCCAACCAGATAACAACCAGTTGATTTGCCGATCTCGGTAGCCGGCGCTCGTTTCATCAGCCTTTACGGCTCGTCGCGCAGCCCCCGGGCACGGAGGTAGTCGCCGACGAGGAGGGCGACGTCATCGCGAAGCACTCCCGCCCCCCAGACTTCGTCCACGATCTCCCAGACCTGTTCAAGCCGGACGAGCCCGAGCACCTGACACAGGATCCAGATGTCCTGCAGATCGCGGTCATAGCGCCCGGCACGCACCTTCATCGCGAGGAGCCTTCGCGGCGATGCGACATTCACGCTCAGGCCCGGCCAGGAGAGCGCCTCGATCCGATCGGCGTCGAACGACCGCGGCAGCAGCGGCAGCACCCGGGCGCTGAGCCAGTCGGCCGGCAGGTCGCGATGCGTGCCGGCCATCTCCCGGGCTTCGGCATCGATGGCCGCCATCGGTTCGCCCACAGCGTCGATATCCCGGGTGACACGCAGCCGGTCGTACGCCAACGCCATCGCCGTGCCACCGACAACGTAGAGATCGGCTTCGAGCCCGCGGGCATCGAGTCGACCGGCAAGCTCGCCGAGCAAGGCGATAATGCGCTCGCGATCAAGGAGCACACTCATGTCGAGACCAGCATCTGGCGGCCCATCATCACACCGCGCGCTCGAAAGGCCGACGGACAATCCCTGAGCGTGAGCGCCCGGAGGGATTCCACTTCACTTGCAGCACCCACCCACCACGTCTGATCCAGGTATCGATCCGGCTGCCGCGTCCATGCAGGGGTCCGCTCGAGGCCATCTCGACGGCAGAGATCGACGGCCAATGCGGCGAGGAGCGCATCCCACCGAGCCGACCCAGTAGCGCCGGGTCGTGCGAGGAAGAACCGGCGGTCTTCGTCTGCGGTGAGTCGAGCGAAATCGTCAGCGGCCTGAATGACGAGGCGGAGCATGTCGGTCTCGCTGACCTTCGACAGGATATCTGCACGGAGTGCAGCGGCCGTGCTCGCCAACGTCGCCGGCCATCCTTCGGCGTATGACGATTCGGCACGGAGGTCAATGAAGGACTCGATGCGGTCACGGATGCCTTCGCCGACCTGCAATCGACCCCGCTCGTAGGCGCTCACATTGGCCTGCCTGGTGCCGAGGAATCCGGCTGCCTCTGCCTGGGTCAGCCCGAGTCGATCACGCGCCAACACAAGGCCCGCGGCAATCGGCATGCACCGAATATATAACGCAATCAACGTGCTATATACCGTCTTGCCGACCTATGCTCCAGGCATGTCACCTGCGCGAGCGCGCCACGCCCTTATCGTCGTCGATGCCCAGCAGGGTTTCGATGACCCCGTCTGGGGGAACCGGAACAATCCGCTTGCCGAGCAGAACATCCGCGCGCTCCTCACCGCCTGGCGTGCAGTCGATCAGCCGGTCGTCCTCGTCCGCCACGACTCGGTCACCCCCGCATCCCCCCTGCGTCCGGGCCAACCGGGCAACGCACTCCTCCCGGGGATCGACGGGGCGCACGACCTCTTCGTGACGAAGACGGTCAACTCGGCGTTCTACGGCACCCCGGACCTCGACGGATGGCTTCGGGCAGAGGGCATCAACGAGATCACGATCTGCGGCATCACGACGAACCACTGCTGCGAGACCACCGCCCGCATGGCCGGCAATCTCGGCTACGAGGTGGCCTTCGCCATCGACGCGACCTTCACGTTCGACCGCCTCGATCCCGATGGCCTCGTGGTGTCAGCAGAAGACCTGTCGCGGATCACGGCAACGAACCTGCACGGGGAGTTTGCGACCGTCGTGACGACGGCGGAGACTGAGCGCCGGCTACTCGCGGCCCTTTGATCGTCGGCCGGTTGCCCGATCGGTCTCGCGCTTGGACTCCCGCTCGGCGATTGCCTGCCGCTTGTCGTAGCTCTTGCGGCCCCGGGCCAGCGCGATCTCGACCTTCGCGTAGCCATCCTTGAAGTAGAGCGAGAGCGGGACGAGGGTGAGGCCGGTCTCCTTTGTCTTGCCCGCGATACGGCGGACCTCCTCCCTGCGGAGGAGCAGCTTGCGCGCGCGCCGCGGCTCGTGATTCGTCCAGGTGCCCATCGAATACTCGGGGATGTGGACCCCGCGCAGCCAGACCTCGCCATCGTCAATGGTCGCGTACCCATCGACGAGGCTCGCGCGCCCGGCCCTCAGCGATTTCACCTCGGTGCCCATGAGGACGATGCCGGCCTCGAATACGTCCTCGATCGAGTAGTCATGCCGGGCCTTCTTGTTCTGGGCGATCATCGTGCGCCCTTGCTCACGCGCCATGGTGCAACTCCGCATTCGGCTCGTTCGGGTGGGCCTCGTCGACGTGCGCGCTCGCAGCATTGAGGGCATCGCGGGTCTGGTTCATCCACGCGATGACGTTCAGCGTCGCCGCGATAACCGCCATCACGATGACCCAGAGGTAGACGAAGATATCGATCGACGCGCCGACAGGCGGGCCGTACGGGAAGTAGTTTCTCAGCAGTGGCAGGGCAAAGAGCAACGCTGCAGTCCAGGACATGAGGCCGACTTCGGCCTTGCGCCGATTCGTGAACGCGAGGATTCCGACGACGAGGGCGAAGGACGACAGGATGACCGCGAGCGACAGGAGCACGAGGGCGAACGCCTGCGTGGAGAAGGCCCGATTGAACGTGAGATCGAGGCCCTGAACCTCGCTGAGGCCAGCCCCGAGGGCGCTGCTCGTGTCCCAGCCGCTCACTCCCCCCGATGATTGCACGCCGATGACAAGGGGCCCGGTCGATTGGAATGACCCATCGGATGCCTTCGTGTAGGTGTCGGCCGAGAAGGCGAGCAGACCGGTGTGGACGTCGAACGGATAGTTCGACTGCTCGCCGTCGATGCCGATGATGGTCTCGAGCCGGCCCAGCGGATCGCCCGCGATGAACTTCGCCTCCTGCGTTCCCACCGAGCTGTCGATCATGACCCTGACGTTCTGCTCGAGGCGACCCGCCTCGTCAACGAGACCATCGCCCTGCCACGCCATCTTGAGGTCGACGGTCGCCTGGCCAGTCTGCGGGTTCACCCCGATGGGCTCGACGGTGATGATGAGCCCCGGCTGATCGGTCGGTCCGAGACCACCGGTCACATTGTTCGTGCCCTCGGAGTTGTAGAAGCTCACGACGAGGACATAGAGCACCGCCACCAGGGCGAGGATCGCGACGAGCACCCGGCGCCCACGGCGCGAGAGGGGGCGCGGCCGAGGCGTGGCGACTGTTCGACGCCGGCCGATGGACACGGCCACCGCTAGACGCGCAGGTACTTGCGGAGGGTGAAGAACGCGGAGAGCCCGGCAAGCAGGATACCCACGACGAACATCAGCGGGGCGATTGCGAACACGGCATCCCACCCGACGAACGAGGTGAACTGGAACGACGGCGCAAGGATCTGGTCGATCACGACGGCCTTCGTGAC
>CALPZT020000020.1 GCA_943328365.2 Bifidobacterium breve
CCCTCGTGCGTGGCGAGCTCGGCAACCTTGCCCTCGGCCCGGACGTTGAACCCGATGATGACCGCCTTCGACGCGCTGGCCAAGGTCACGTCGTTCTTCGTGATCGCGCCGACGCCGCGGTGAATGACACGCAGGTTCACCTCCTCGCCGACATCGATCTTCAGCAGCGCATCCTCGAGAGCCTCGACGGAACCGGAGACGTCGCCCTTGATGATGAGGGTGAGCTCGGCAACCTCGCCCTTCTCTATCGACTCGAGGAAGTCCTCGAGCGATCGCTTCACGCGGTTCTTCGCGAGGAGCGCATTGCGCTCGCGAGCCTGACGCGTCTGGGCGATCTGTCGGGCGATGCGATCCTCGGACACAACGAGGAAGCTGTCGCCAGCACCCGGTACCGAGGTAAGTCCGAGGACCTGGACGGGGAACGACGGGCCGGCGACCTGGACGGGGTTGCCGTCGTCGTCGAGCATTGCCCGAACTCGGCCATAGGCATCGCCCGCGACGATCGAATCGCCGGCGCGCAGAGTTCCGCGCTGGACGAGAACGGTCGCCACCGGACCGCGGCCACGGTCGAGATGTGCCTCGATCGCGACGCCCTGAGCATCCTGACTCGGATTGGCACGCAGGTCGAGCGCCGCATCGGCCGTGAGCAGCACGGCATCCAAAAGCTCCTGGATGCCCGTGCCGGCCTTCGCGGAAACGTCGACGAACATGGTGTCGCCGCCGAACTCCTCGGCGACAAGGCCATACTCGGTGAGCTGGGAGCGGACCTTCGTCGGGTCTGCGCCTTCCTTGTCGACCTTGTTCACTGCCACGACGATCGGCACGCCCGCCGCCTGCGCGTGGTTCAGGGCCTCGATTGTCTGGGGCTTCACGCCATCATCGGCGGCCACGACGAGGATCGAGATGTCGGTCACCTGCGCACCGCGGGCGCGCATGGCGGTAAACGCCTCGTGGCCCGGGGTATCGATGAAGGTGATCTTGCGCTCGCCCTCCGCGGTCGTGGTCGAGACCTGGTAGGCGCCGATGTGCTGCGTGATCCCACCTGCCTCGCCGCCGATGACGTTCGTCTTGCGGATAGCGTCGAGCAGACGGGTCTTTCCGTGATCGACGTGGCCCATGACCGTCACGACCGGCGGACGGATGACGAGGTCTTCCTCGACGCCTTCGTCCTCGCCGAATTCGAGGTCGTAGGACTCGAGCAGCTCGCGGTCCTCGTCCTCTGGCGACACCACCTCGATGTTGTAGTTGAGCTCACCACCGAGCAGGCGCAGCGTGTCGTCATCGATCGACTGAGTCGCCGTCACCATCTCGCCGAGTTCGATGAGCACCTTCACGAGGTCGGCTGGCATGCAGTTCACCTTGTCGGCGAAGTCGGTCAGGCTGGCGCCGCGCGGAAGCCGCACGGTCTCGCCGGATCCGCGGGTGATGCGCACGCCGCCCATCGACGGAGCCTGCATGTTGTCGAACTCCTGGCGCTTCGCTCGCTTGGACTTGCGACCGCGCGATGGCCGGCCGCCGGGACGCCCGAACGCTCCGGCCGTCGTCCCACGAGCACCCGGCCCTCCCGGACCTCGGCCCTGGAATCCGCCGGGACCACCGGGACCACGACCGGGTGCACCAGCACCGGCACCAGCGCCCGGGGCGCCGGCACCGCCCGGACCACCTGGACCTCGACCCTGGAAACCACCCGGACCACGATTCGGCCCACCTGCGCCACCCGGACCGCCGGCGCCACGGCCCTGGAAGCCGCCGGGGCCACGAGCGGGGCCACCCGTGCCAGTCGGACGAGCCGGGGGCCGAGGGGGCATTGTTCCGGGATTCGGACGGGGCACACCCGGCACGCTCGGCGCTCCTGGCCGCGCCATGCCGGTGCTGCCACCGAACGGGTTGTTGCCCGGCCGCGGGGCGGGGGTACGGCCCATGCCGGTGCTGCCACCGAACGGATTGTTGCCGGGCCGGGGTCCGGTGGGTCGCGGAGTACCCGGCGATGGGCGGGGGCCACCGGCGATGGCGCCGGGCGTGGGAACTGCCGCCTCTGGCGCGGATGCACCCGCAGCCGGGATCTCAGCAGACGGTGCCTGTGCCGCGGGAGCCAGGGGCGCTGCGGACACCGGCACCGAGGGGGTCGGTGCAACTGGCCCATCGGCCGAAGGGGCCGGAGACGACGGGACAGCCGACGAAGGTGTCGGAGATGATGGAGTCGGCCCGGTCGGAGCGGCGATCACCGGCGCTGCTGGGCTGGTGGCGGTTGTCGCTGAGTCCACCTCGACGCCTTCAGCGGGCGCCTTCGCAGTCTTCTTGGCTGCGGCCTTCTTCACCGGAGCCTCGACGGCGGGCATGGCCTCCCGCAACCTGCGGACGACCGGGGCCTCCACCGTCGACGACGCAGACTTTACGAACTCACCGAGTTCTTGAAGCTTTGCAAGGACATCCTTGCTGGACACACCGAGCTCTTTCGCGAGCTCATGGACCCGAACCTTGGACACGACTCTCCTGTCTTTGGCCCGGGCTTGCCACCCGGGCCCTTAGTGCGAACGACGCATGATCATTTCCGCGCGTTCATCGGGTGTTGGTCCTCATCAAGGGCTCCCGACCTATGGATGGATGAACTGCGAGCGTCCGCCCGCGTCCAATGCGCCACTATACCTGTGCTTTGAGGAACTCCTGCACCGCCGACGTCTCCGCACGAGCCGGGTACCGCAGCGCCCGAGACCAGGCACGCCGGCGAGTCGCCAACTCCTCGCACACCGCCGTTGGGTGGATCCACGCGCCGCGACCCGGCAATCGGCGCCGGGGATCGGGGATGATCCGCCCCTCCACCAGCACGACTCTGAGCAGGCTCGGCACCCCATCCCGCTCACGGCACCCGATACAGGTGCGCACCGGGCCACCGACAGGGCTCACGACGTGACGGTCATTTCGAATCACGGCTCGCCGGCATTGGCCGCGTCCGAACGGATGTCGATGCGCCACCCGGTCATCCGTGCGGCGAGCCGGGCGTTTTGCCCCTCGCGGCCGATGGCGAGCGACAACTGATAATCCGGGACGATGACCCGCGCTGCACGCGCGACCGGATCGACGATCATCACCTGGGAGACCCGGGCAGGCGACAGGGCGTGGGCGATCATCTCGGCAGGATCATCGCTGTAGTCGACGATGTCGATCTTCTCGCCGGAGAGCTCCGACATGACCTGGCGAACGCGCTGGCCCATGGGCCCGATGCAGGCGCCCTTGGCATTCACGCCCGGCACCGTGGACTGCACTGCGATCTTCGTGCGATGGCCCGCCTCGCGCGCGATCGCATTGATCGTGACGGTGCCGTCGGCGATCTCTGGTACCTCGAGGGCGAACAGCTGCTTGACGAGGTTTGGGTGGGTGCGTGACACGGTGATCTGCGGACCCTTGAAACCCTTCTTGACGGCGGTGACGATGCACTTGAGCCGAGTGCCGTGGACATACGACTCACCGGGCACCTGCTCCTCCGGCGGGAGGTTCGCCTCGATCTTGCCGATATCGACCCGGATCATTCGTGGGTTCGTCCCCTGCTGGACGACCCCGGAGACCAGATCGCCTTCCCGCCCGGTGAACTCCACGAGCGTGACATCGCCCTCGGCCTCGCGAAGTCGATTGAGGAGCACCTGCTTGGCAGTCGTCGCGGCGATGCGCCCGAAGCCGGTGGGCGTGTCGTCGTATTCGCGAACGGTGACGCCCTCCTCATCGACCTCGGTTGCGTAGACGACGACGTGGCCCGTCTTGCGATCGAGCTCGACCCGGGCGCGCTCGGCCGCTGACGCGGTGCTGCGGTATGCCACGAGCAATGCCTGCTCAATGCTCTCCACGACGAGATCGAGGGACAGCCCCTTCTCTCGAACGAGCCCCTTGAGTGCGCTGACGTCGATGTCCATGCTCGTCTCCTATTCGTTGTCCGCGGCGTTGGCCCCGAGAGCCACGTCATCGTCGGCATGAGCTTCGAGAGCCACGTCATCGTCGGCGAACTCGTCATCCAGGCTCTCGACTTCGGCAGGCGTCGCGCCCTGCCTCGTGAACTCAAGTTGGACGATCCCGCGCCGGAGCTCGCCCAGTGGAATGGCACGCGCCTGACCATCGTCCATGACGACCTCAACGATCCCGTCGTGCGCCCCGACGATGCGACCGGTGATCACCGAGTCGTCGGCGCAGGTAGCCTCGACGAGCCTTCCCGTCGCCCGCCGCCAGTGCTTCTCCTCGGTGAGCGGCCGGTCGGTGCCCGGTGACGACACTTCGAGCACGTATGTCCCGGCAAACTGCTCCGCGAGCGGCTCGGCGTCGAGGAGTTCGGCGATACGCCGGCTGAGTTCGGCGATGTGATCAAGGTCGATGCCTCCGTCGCGGTCGACGATGACACGAACGACCTCTCGACGGCCGGCCGATTGAATCTGCAGCGCCTCGAGGTCGACGCCGACCTCATTCAGGGCATCAGCAAGCGCTGCGCGGATGATCTCCACGGACGCGGCCATGGGGCCTCCTCAGCCGATTCTGTTGTTCGGATTCGCTTATGCAGAGCGGTTGTCGTCCTTTCGGACACACCGAAGAGTCTACCTGCGTTCGATGCGGATGGACCCCATGCCATTGTGTGCACGTGGGAGTCGACCAGGCCATCAGCCGACGCGCTGTCCTCATTGGCGCAACCGGCATCGCGGGAGCCGGAATCCTCAGTGCCTGCACCACTGGCGCCGAGCCATCGACTGCGGCAGCAGACCCCGTCAGCGCGGAGGTGGCTGGGGCAGAGCAGAGCCTGATCGCGCAATATCAGGCTTTCATCACGGCCTTTCCGGAGCTGAGCGCAGATCTCACCCCGCTGCTCGAACAGCACGCCGACCACGCAAATGCGATCGGGGTCAAGGCCACTGCGACCTCGGCACCCGTTGCTGCCGCCGACGCACGCACCGCTATCGCCGTGCTCGCCGATGCCGAGCGCGCGGCCGCGAAGGCCAGGCGTGCCTCATGCGTCGCGGCAACGGACCAAGGGCTCGCGAGGCTCGTTGCACTCATCGCCGCATCAGAGGCATCGCACGCCCCCGCACTCACCCGATTGCTCGCGACATGACCACCTCCGCGATCGAAGCTGCGATCTCCGGCGAGGATGCCTGCATCTACGCCTACGGCGTGATCGGGTCGCAGGTCAGGGGCGCCGCGAAGCCGCGCGCGCGCAAGGCACTCGCGGAGCACCGGGCCTGGCGTGATCGATTGCAGGCGCAGAGCACGGGCATCGTCGCCGCGAGCATTGCCTATGACTTCCCGTTCCCCGTCGAGGATTCAGTGTCAGCCAAGCAACTGGCGGTGCTCGTCGAGAACCGCATGGTCGGCCTCTACGCCGACCTCGCAGCGTCCGTTGCGGGCCAGGCCCGCGAGGACGCGGTCACCGCGGCGATGGAATGCGCAACACGGGCGATCGCATGGGGCGGTCTGCCTCAGGCATTTCCTCAGGGCTGATCATCCGCAGGCTCGACCATGCACCGGTTCAGGAGCCGGCGAGCACATCCCACGCGAGCCGCAGGATGAGCAGGGCGACGACAACAAGGAACACCCGCCTCACGAATTCACTGCCCTTGGCGATGGCAGTCCGGGCACCGATGACCGCACCGACGAGGTTGCATGCGCCCATGAGCAGGCCGAGGAGCCAGAGCACTGAGCCGGTGAATCCGAAGATGATGAGTGCGGCGATGTTCGTGCCGACATTGACGATCTTCGCCGTGGCAGAGGCCTTGAGGAATGAAAGGCCCAGGCCGGCCACGAGCACGATGAGGAGGAAGGAGCCGGTGCCCGGCCCGATCAGGCCGTCGTAGAAGCCGATTCCGAGACCGGCGATGACCGCGACCCCGTAGTGCCGGCGCTGCCCCTCCCATCTGAGCTGCTCGACCGTGCCCATCGCCGGCTTGAGCCAGGTCCACAGCCACACTCCGATGAGCATGACGAGGATGATCGGCCGGAACGATGCGGCCGGGATGTGGCTGGCGAGCAGGGCACCGAGACCCGCTCCGATGAAGGCCGCCACCGCCATCGGGAGCGCCGTGCGCAGGTCGATTCGGGTGTTGCGCAGGTAGGTCGCGGCAGCCGCGCTCGTCCCGATGATGCTCGACAGCTTGTTCGTGCCGAGGGCATCGGCCGGAGATCCGTTCGGCATCGCGATGAGAAGCGACGGAAGTTGGATAAGCCCGCCACCGCCCGTGACCGCATCGACCCAGCCTGCCGCTCCCGCTGCGATGCACAGGAGCACGATCGTGCCGAGGTCGAGCGATTCGATCATGCGGTGCTCGGGGGCCCGTCGTGCCAGGCTCGGACGATCGTGAGGACCTCGCTGAGCCGCTGGGCAACGGCATCGGGCACCGCTGAGTCGTCCGGCACCTGAATCGAGGGCAGGACCGAATGCGGGATGAGGATGGCGCGCATGCCTGCCTGCTGGGAGCCGAGGATGTCATCCCAGAGCCGGTCGCCCACGAAGACACACTCGACGGGCTGCACACCCAGCACCGCAGCAATCGACGTGAATGCCTCCTCGTGTGGCTTTGCGACGGGCATCTCGCTCGTATAGGCGGCACCGTCGATGAGGTCGATGAGGTCGTCGCGCATGAATACCTCTTCGTGGTGCGAGCGCGGCCACATGGTGTTGCTCAGTACGCCGATCTTCAGGCCCATCGACCGCAGCTCGCGCAGGAGAGGGGCCGCCTCCGGATCTGCGAGCGTGTGGGGTGCCCAGAAGTCAAGATAGTTGCCGAGGGCTCGTAGGTGCTGTGCGCTTGTCACGTCAATCCCTAACCCGACGAACATCGACTCGAGCGCTCCCGTGCTCACCGCCCCCGCAGTCTCGCGCTGTACGCGCCAGCGGTCCATCTCCGCGTCAAGCAGTCGCTGCGCCAGGGCACTGGCATCGGCCGGGTCGTAGTACTCGGCGTACGCGTACCACTGGCTGTACAGGTCGATGTCGTGCCATGGGGTGAGGGTGCCGCCCCAGTCGAAGATGACGGCGCGGATACTCGCGGTCATCGTCCGCACATGGCAGCAACCGCTGCCGCCGCCCTGCCGACCTCGAGATCCGTGCGCTCCCCCGTCGAGCGATCCTTCACCTCGACGAAGCCATCGGCGAGGCGCTTGCCGACGACCATGATCGTCGGGATCCCGATGAGCTCAGAGTCATTGAACTTCACGCCGGGCGAGACGCCACGACGGTCATCGAGGAGTACGCGGACCCCCGCCCGCTCGAGCTCGGCCGCGATGGCCTCGGCCGCGTCGAAGACTGCATCGTCCTTGCCGGTGGCTATCAGATGGACGTCGGCGGGCGCAACCTCACGCGGCCACACGAGGCCCTTGTCGTCATGGGACTGCTCGGCGATCGCCGCGACGGCTCTCGACACCCCGATGCCGTAGGACCCCATCGTGACGGTGACGAGCTCGCCGTGCTCGTCGAGGACCCGCAGGCCGAGTGCATCGGCGTACTTGCGGCCGAGCTGGAAGATGTGCCCGATCTCGATGCCCCGGGCAAGAAGGAGTGCAGCGCCGCATGCCGGGCACTCATCGCCCTCGCGCACCTCGGCAACATCGAGGATGCCATCCGCGGTGAAGTCACGGCCCGCGACGAGGTCGTAGACGTGCTTGCCCGCGGTGTCGGCTCCGGTGATCCAGCGGGTTCCGTCGACGACACGGGGGTCGACGACGAAGCGGATTCCGGAGGCATTCGACTCGCCGAGAGAGCCCGGGCCGATATAGCCCTTCACGAGCGACGGGTGACGCGCGAACTCTGCCTCGTCGAAGGGGCCGGGCACGCCCGGCTGCAGCACCGCCTCAAGCCGCTTGAGGTCGACTTCTCGGTCGCCGGGCAAGCCCACCGCGAGCGGGTAGGAGGTGCCATCGGGATTCGTGACGGTGAACACGATGTTCTTGAGCGTGTCGGCTGCCGTCCATTGACGGTCAGGACGCGCAAGGTCACTGCGCTCATTCGAGACCGCGACGAGCGAATCGATGGTCGGGGTTCCAGGAGTGTCCTCCGCATGGGCAGCCGGGATCCCCGTTGCGTCCGCCGGCCCGGGGGCAGGGGTCTGGACCGCTTCGACGTTCGCGGCATAGTCGCAGCCGGAGCAGCGGACGAAGGAGTCCTCTCCGACGACGGTAGGAGCCAGGAACTCCTCGCTTGCCGAACCGCCCATCGCGCCCGACATCGCCGACACGATGACGTACTCGAGTCCGAGCCGTTCGAAGGTCTTGATGTAGGAGTCGCGATGGCGACCGTACGAGATGGCAAGGCCCTCGTCGGTGACATCGAATGAGTAGGAGTCCTTCATGACGAACTCACGGCCGCGCAGGATGCCAGCACGCGGACGTGCCTCGTCACGGAACTTCGTCTGGATCTGGTAGATGACGAGCGGGAGGTCCTTGTACGACGAGTACTCCCCCTTCACCAAGAGGGTGAACATCTCCTCGTGGGTCGGGCCGAGGAGATAGTCGTTCTCCTTGCGGTCCTGCAGCCGGAAGAGGGTGTCGCCGTACTCGGTCCACCGGCCGGTCGTCTCGAAGGGCTCGCGCGGCAGCAGCGACGGGAAGTGCACCTCCTGGAAGCCAGCAGCGTCCATCTCCTCGCGGACGATGCGCTCGACATTGCGGTAGACGATGTAGCCGAGCGGGAGCCACGAGAACACGCCGGGTGCAACACGTCGGACGTAACCGGCGCGGACGAGCAGCCGGTGGCTCGGTACCTCTGCGTCTGCCGGGTCTTCGCGAAGGGTGCGCAGGAAAAGGCTCGACATTCTCAGCATCAGCGAAGGATATCGGCGGCGTTGCTAGAACAGGACGGTGGCGAAGGTTCCGACCTGCTCGAAGCCCACCGCAGCGTAGGTCTTGCGTGCGGCAGTGTTGAAGTCATTGACATACAGCGAGACGACCGGCGCGATGGACTCGCGTGCGAGCCCGACAATTGCCGCCATGCCGGGTTCCGCGAGACCGCGACCCCGGAGTTCCGGCGCCACCCAGACTCCTTGGATCTGGCAGACGCCTTCCGTGACCGTGCCGACCTCAGCCTTGAACACCACGCGCCCGCCATCGACTCGGGCGAAGGCACGGCCGGACCTGATGAGCTCGGCGATTCGCGCCCGGTACCCGGCACCGGCCCCACCTGCCACCGGCGACACCCCGACCTCGGAGGTGAACATGTCGATGCAGGCTGGCAGGAGGATGTCGAGCTCAGTGATGTCGACGCGACGCACGGACGGGTCTGCGGGCAGCGGCGAGTCTGCGCTCATTGAGAGCAGCGGCTGGTTGCTCCGAACCTCGCGCGCCGGGCCCCACGCCGGCTCGAGCAGGCGCCAGAGGTCGAGCACTTCGCTGGCCGGACCGACGAACGAGGAGCAACGCCGCGGAAACGTGCGGAGTCGATCGGCGAAGGAGGCCCTTGCCGCTGGGGTGGTCTCGACGGGCACCGTGTTTGCGCCGGAATGGAGGAGCGAGTGCAGCGTGCCGTCGACGAAGTAGCCCCACACATCGGCACCGAGCCGCCACGGGTCGGCGCCGCCTGCGCGAACCCGCGAATCGACGAAGCAATGTGCTACCGGATCACGGTCAATGAGCAGTCGCACCGCTCCGAGGTCGTCACCGGTGATGGCACGCACGCCGGTGCGCGTCATGCTCCGGCCTCGGGGTAGATGACTGGCTCGATCAGGAGGTCGTGACGACGGGCTCGCCAGTGAGGTCGCCCATCTCCTCGGCGAGCTTCATGGCCTCCTCGATCAGCGTCTCGACGATCTGCGACTCGGGCACTGTCTTGATGACCTCGCCGCGGACGAAGATCTGGCCCTTGCCATTGCCGGACGCCACCCCGAGGTCTGCCTCGCGAGCCTCGCCCGGCCCGTTGACGACGCAGCCCATGACGGCGACGCGCAGCGGAACATCGAGGCCCTCGAGACCTGCGGTGACCTGCTCGGCGAGGGTGTAGACATCGACCTGCGCCCGCCCGCACGACGGGCAGGAGACGATCTCAAGGCCGCGCTGGCGCAGGTTGAGCGACTCGAGGATCTGATTGCCGACCTTGATCTCCTCGACCGGCGGCGCGGAGAGCGAGACCCTGATGGTGTCGCCGATGCCCCGGCTCAGCAGGGCGCCAAAGGCGACCGCAGACTTGATCGTGCCCTGGAATGCCGGGCCCGCCTCGGTGACACCGAGGTGCAGCGGGTAGTCGCACTGCTCGGCAAGCTGGATGTAGGCCTCGACCATCACGACAGGGTCGTTGTGCTTCACCGAGATCTTGAAGTCGCGGAAGTCATGCTCCTCGAACAGCGACGCCTCCCACAGGGCCGACTCGACGAGAGCCTCCGGCGTGGCCTTGCCGTACTTCGCGAGCAGTCGCTTGTCGAGGGAGCCCGCGTTCACGCCGATACGGATCGGGGTGCCCGTGTCCTTGGCGGCGCGGGCGATCTCGCCGACCTTGCCGTCGAACTCCTTGATATTGCCCGGGGTCACGCGGACCGCGGCGCACCCGGCCTCCATCGCCGCGAACACGTACTTCGGCTGGAAGTGGATGTCTGCAATAACCGGGATGCCGGACTTGCGCGCGATCTGCGGCAGGGCATCGGCGTCGTCCTGGCTCGGCACCGCGACGCGCACGATCTGGCAGCCCGATGCCGTGAGCTCGGCGATCTGCTGCAGGGTCGCGTTGACGTCGGACGTCAGCGTCGTGCACATCGACTGGACGCTGATCGGCGCATCGCCGCCGACGAGCACCGGATGGGTCGGGTGCTTGAGCAGGATCTGCCGCGACTTGCGACGCGGGGCGAGCACGGGCGGAGGGACGGCTGGCATGCCAAGGCTGATCGTCACCTGCTCAGTATCCCCGATCCTGCCTCCTTCGCATCGCAGGCGTCGGTCGTGGGCCCGACACGGTCGCTCCGGCCCGCTACGAGCCGTGGGGAGTAACGCACACGCCGTCGTCGCCGACGAAATTCGGAGCCACACACGCTCCAGAGCCAGCACCAGAGCCAGAGCCAACTTCGTTCGGCTCGAAGCCAACAACAATCGAGTGCGGCTCCTTCACGTTCGTGAATGTCCACGATGTCGGATGATCCCGCCATGCCCCATCAACCGTCGCAGTCGCCAGGTGCCACCCCGGCGCCGGCGTGATCGTCCACTTCGAGTCACTCCCACATGGCACATCGCTGGCAGTGCTGGAGGTGACGCTGCCCTGACCCGACACCGATACCGAGACGGGGAACAGATCCGGCTCGAACTCCGCGGTGAGCCGCTTGATCTGGGACAGCGCAGTGTGCA
>CALPZT020000021.1 GCA_943328365.2 Bifidobacterium breve
AGCAGCGACACTCCGGTCTGGGCTCCCCGATGCTCGTGTTTCGACTGGCGATCGCTGTCACGGTGTCGTGGCTCATCGCCTTGGCGTTCTCAAGGAGCCCGCTCGCGATCTTCGCGCCGATCACCACCCTGCTCGTTGTGCAGTCGTCTCCGTGGAGCACGCTCGGGCTATCCCTTCAGCGCATCCTCGGCACCGGCATTGGGGTGCTCGCAGCGTCACTGTGGGTCAATCTCGTCGGGCTTACCTGGTGGTCCTTCTTCATCGCGGTGCTGGCCGCGCTCCTGGCTGCGCGCGTGATCCCGTGGTCGGTTGCCGGGCAGATCCAGATTCCGATCGCCGTCGTGTTCGTGCTCGCCATCGGACCGGCATCCATGGGCACGGACCTGTGGCGCGTCCTCGACGTCATCATCGGCGGGCTCATCGGCCTGCTGGCCGTGTACATCTATCCGCCCCGTCCGCGTACTGAGCCACTTGAGGGAGCGCTTGAGGCCTACCGCGACGCACTGATCACGGTGCTCCGGCGCATCGGCGATGAGAGCGGCAACTCCGCCGCGACGCTGCCCAATGGCACGAACCACGAGTACATCGATGACAGCCGCGCACTCAGGGTTGTCGCTGAGTCGGGACGTCAGGCTCTCACGAAACTTGCTGACAGTGCCCGCTGGAATCCGCGCGGCCGTTCAGTGCTGCCGCGGCTGCAGTCCGATGCCCTGCGCCTGCGCCGACTCGGCGGCATGGCGGTGCAGATTCGAGGGATCGCCGGTGCCGCGAATCTCCTCTACGACCGCGCAGAGCCTGCGAGGCTGTCGGCGGACGACTTTCGGCGTGTCGTTGCTGCCCTCGCAGAGCTTGCGGCGTCGGCGCTCGGCGAGACCGGTGAGCCGGTCGCGACGGCAGACCCCGCGACTGTGCAGCAGCTCAGCGACCGGCTCGCCGTCCTCATCAGAAATGCGGCCGATGCACTGACACCGCAGGGCGAGGGCCCGGGCAGTTCGCTGGAGTCGGTGTCGATCCTGGGCCGCCTTGATCATGTCCGGCAGCAGATGATGGTGTTCGCGCTCGCGGCGGAGGATGAGGAGTAGGCATGTGTGGTCGATACGCGGCGGCGAAGGATCCCGCGGCCCTGGTGGAGGAGTTCGAGGTGGTGGCGCCGCCGGAGGAGCTGCTCGAGCCCGACTACAACGTCGCACCGACGAAGCGGGTCTATGTCGTACTCGACAGGGAGCGCGAGGCTGTGACCGAGCGGACGCTCGTCGTGGCCCGCTGGGGGCTTATCCCCTCCTGGGCGAAGGATCCCTCGATCGGATCGCGGATGATCAATGCTCGGGCGGAGACAGTGGCTGAGAAGCCGGCTTTCCGGCGAGCCTTTGCGAAGCGGCGGTGCCTCGTTCCCGCTGACGGCTACTACGAGTGGTACTCGCCCCGCGCGCCCGATGCGCCCGATGCGCCTGATTCGCTGGCGAGCAAGAAGGGCAAGACAGGCAAGCCGCCCAAGCAGCCCAAGCAGCCCTTCTTCATCCACCCGTCGGACGGATCATCCCTGGCAATGGCCGGGCTCTATGAGTGGTGGCGTGACCCCAGCCGTGCCGACGACGACCCGCTGGCCTGGCGCCTCACCTGCACCATCCTCACGACCGACGCTGCCGATGAGGTCGGACGGATCCATGACCGGATGCCCATGACGATTGCCCGTGGCGACTGGGCTGCCTGGCTCGATCCCGGAACGGGTGCGGGTGCGTCTGAGCTCCTGCGACCGGCACTCGGCCCCACGCTCGAGGCGTATCCGGTTTCGGTCGCGGTCAACAGCGTCCGAAACAACTCACCGGAGCTCATCATGCCGATTGCCGCGGATGACGAGATTCCGGGATCGAACCCTTGATCGTGGTCCTCGTCGACGAATGATGTCGCGGTCAGCTCCGGGGAATGCCAGCGCGGGCCCGGATGTTGGCGCGGGTGTGGTTGAGAATCTGACGTCGAGAATGATCGCACTCGACTTCGATGCCGAGGCAGCGAGGGGGCTAGGCTCACTCGTGATGACGACCACGGAGACAGCGCAGGAGCGGGCTGAGCGCTTCGAGCGTGACGCGATGCCCTTCATGGACCAGCTCTACGGCGCCGCGATGCGAATGACGAAGAACCCGACCGATGCCGAGGACCTCGTTCAGGAGACCTACCTCAAGGCGTTCGGTGCCTTCGATTCGTTCACCGAGGGCACGAACCTGAAGGCCTGGCTGTTCCGGATCCTCACGAACACGTACATCAATATCTATCGCAAGAAGCAGCGGCAGCCCTACCAGTCGACAACCGACGAGCTCACCGACGGTCAGTTGCACGAGGCCGAATCGCACACGCCCAGGGGACTGCGCTCCGCGGAGACCGAGGCACTTGATCGACTCGCCGATAGCGATGTTGTCGAGGCGCTCGCCGCGATCCCCGAAGATTTCCGCCTCGCCGTCTATCTCGCCGACGTCGAAGGATTTCCGTACAAGGAGATCGCCGAGATCATGGGAACCCCGGTCGGCACGGTGATGTCGCGGCTGCACAGGGGGCGAAGGCTCCTGCGCGAAAGCCTCGCCGAGTACGCAGTCGAACGCGGATTTCTTGTTGTCCCGCCGGACGCGGAGGCGCACCCATGAGTTGCGGTAACCCCCATGCGACCCCATGCACCGAGGTGCTCTCGCTGCTCTACGTCTACATCGATGAGGAGATTGACGAGGTGCACCGCATCGAGGTGACCGCGCACCTGGGCGAGTGCCCGCCTTGCGTCGAGCACTTCACCGTGGAGCGCCGAATGAAGGAAAGGGTCCGGGCGGCCTGCCAGGCCGAGCAGGTTCCAGACCAGGTGCGTTCACGGATCATCGCGCGTATTCAGCAGGTCTCCATCACCTACCGCTACGAGTAGTCCTGCCCGTCGCCGCGAATCCAGCCCGCCGTGGAAGAATGCGGGTTCATCGAGCATCGGAGAACCCCATGGCCCAGACGATCCGCGCCGAGATGGTTGCGTCCGTCCACTCCGTCCTCATGGCTGAAGGCGATGCTGTCGTGATCGGCGACACCCTTGTCATCCTCGAGTCGATGAAGATGGAGATCCCGGTCCTGGCCGAGGAGGCGGGAGTCATCGGCGAGATCAGCGTGGCCGTCGGGGATGTCGTGCGCGAGGGCGACATCATCGCGATCGTCGTCTGAGCGCCTTTTGCCTGAGCGCCTTTCGTCTGTGCGCCTTTTCGCCTGTGAGTTAGCGCCTTGTTTCACCCATCGCGACCTAGGATCGGCATGTGGCGATCCTCACCAAATTGGCGGCCGAGCGGACGGATCTCTCGGAGGCCGACTGCGGTCGGCTCCTTGCGGTAACGAACGAGTGGGCGCTCGTCGCGGACCTTGCGATGAGCGATCTCGTCCTGTGGCTGCCGACCTGGAATGAGGGCGGCCTTGTGGCCGTGGCCCTCGTTCGGCCCACGACCGCTCCGACGAACGTGCCCGAGGACATCGTTGCCACGTTCGCCCCGAGGGGCCGCTACCCGGACCTCGACGCTGCGCTCGCCTTCGGGCGCCAGTACGGAACCGGCTACCCCATCCACATCGACGGCCGGGTGATCGGCGTTGTTGCCCGGCACTCATCCGCGCAGCCGAGGGTTGCCGGGCAGCTTGAGGAGATTTACCTCAAGACGGCCGACGATCTGCTCGCCATGCTTGTCGAGGGCACCTTTCCCGCCGAGGCCATGATCGAGGAGGCATCCGACTCGCCCCGCGTGGGCGATGGCCTCATCCGGGTCGACAGCGAGGGAATCGTTGCCTATGCAAGTCCGAACGGGGTGAGCGCGCTACGGCGACTGGGCGTCGCCTCGGACATCGTCGGAACCGACCTCCACGCCCTCATGACCCGGCTCTCGCATCGCCCCGGCCAGATGGACGAGGCCCTCTCGCTCATCACGAGCAGGCGGGCAGCGGGCCGAGCGGATCTGGAGAACGCAGCGGCCACGGTGCTCGTGCAAGGGATTCCGCTGCTCCGTCACGGCACGGATGTCGGCGGGTTGCTCCTGCTGCGCGACGTGACTGAGATCAGGCGCCGTGAGCGTGCGCTCATCTCGAAGGATGCGACCATTCGGGAGATCCACCATAGGGTGAAGAACAACCTGCAGACGGTGGCGGCGCTGCTACGGCTGCAGGGCCGTCGCGCACTGAGCGTGGAGACTCGGGAGGCACTGGCCGAGGCACAGTTGCGGGTCGCTGCCATTGCGGTGGTCCACGATGCGCTCTCGCAGCACACGAGCGATATCGTCGCGTTCGACGACATCCTTGACCGCATCATCAGTCTCGTGCGGGATCTCGGTCCGGTCTATGCCGACGGCGCACCTCCGCCGAGAATTCTCCGATTGGGAGGCAGCCAACTGTTGCCGAGCGCCATCGCTACCCCGTTGGCCATGTGCGTCGCGGAGCTCCTCCACAATGCGGTGGAGCACGCGCGTGCGACCGAGATCTCGCTGGTCGTGGAGTCGAGTGCGGATGCGGTCGTCGTCACGCTCATCGACGACGGGGTGGGCATCCCTGTTGACCTTGATCTGGGAAACGCCGGACTCGGCCTGCAGATCGTCGAATCCCTCGTGACCGGAGAACTCAGGGGCGATGTGCAGTTACGAAGGGGGGAAGCAGGCGGGACTCATGCTCGGGTCGCGTTGCCGCTGAACCCTGCATGAGCCCCGGCTGCCGGTGATCTCGAGGTTGGTGATCAGGCGTTGCTTCGGGCTCGCAGGCGAGCGTTGCGACGCTTGAGTGCGCGTCGCTCGTCTTCGCTCAGGCCGCCCCAGACTCCGGCATCCTGACCAGACTCCAGTGCCCAGCGCAGGCATTCGTCTACCACGCTGCATCGACGGCAGACCGCCTTCGCCTCTTCGATCTGAACCAGGGCGGGGCCGGTATTGCCGATCGGGAAGAACAGCTCCGGGTCCTCGTCACGGCAGGCCGCCTCGTGGCGCCAGTCCATGCGTCTCAACTCCATTGGGGAACGCACCGCAGGTCGTGCGGTGCTCGTGATTGCTTTCACGAAGCCGATCCATCAAGTGTGCTCGCGAGGGATCGCCACGCTCTGCACGGAGGAAGTGAATCGACCCGGAAAACAACGGGCATGTATAGGTTCGCAGAGGAACGCCCTGCCCACAAGAGAAATGCGGATATTCTCGCGAATCTGACTGTCGGATAGATCACAGTTTGATCACGAAGGGGTCATTGGAGGGTCCGGGGCACCCCCTCAGTTGCGTCCGGGCTAGACGTACACCTCCAGGGCGCTTGGCACGGACTCGAAGCTCACCTCGGAAAACAGCCCGATGCTCTCGCCGTCGATTTGCAGTCCGGTGGGAACGGTCATCGTGACCGTGAACGCATCAACGTCGTGCCAGATGACGATCGAGCCGCGGTTCGAGCCCGCCCGGGCGTGCATGATCATCCGCCGAGCAGCGAGCAATGTGTTCGTGGTGTCGAGGCTGCGAAGGGCGAAGACATCGAGGCCGGTGTCGAACGAGGCGTTGGGGCACGGCTCGATCGGCCATTTGCCGAAGTAGGTCCACGGACTGGTGTTCTGGACGATCACGTGGAAGACGCCATCGATCGACTCCTGGCCGCCTCGCTTCAAGGACAGCCGAGGGTTCCGACGATCGGTAGTCCAGAAGATCTGACGCAGGACGGTCCCGAGGTATCTCACGGGCGTCGCGGTATGTCCGGCTCGACGCTGGCGTTCCATCGCGTCGATGACCTCGGCATCGAGACCGATTCCGGCATTGGCGATGAACCATCGGTCACCGGCTCGGCCCAGGCCGATTCGCCGAGTCCGATCATGACGCACGGCATCGAGGAGGTGGCCGGTTGCCTCGACCGGGTCGGCCGGGAGCCCGAGCGCTCGGGCAAAGACGTTTCCGCTGCCGCCTGGGACGGTGGCGAGCCGGGGCAAGTCGGCATGCACCCCATTGGTAAGGAGGCCATTCACCACCTCATGGATGACTCCATCGCCCCCAAGAGTCACGACGATGTCGAGTCCTTCGGCCCGGGCACGCTCGCCGATCGCGATCCCATGACCCTTGTGAGTCGTGACGGTGACCTCGAGGTCGAGTTCGTTGGAGAGGGCCTGGACGAGGACATCGGTGACTCTGGGCGAAGTGGTGGTGGCGCGAGGGTTCACGATGAGCAAGCCGCGCATCCTGTCACCCTAGTAGCGGAGCGGCCCGGTTCTGAACCTGAGGTGGGGCGGGGGAGAAGTTCGGGTCGTAGGGTGTTGGCGTGGCCCGCATGCTTCCCGACCGTCCGTTCATCGTGCTTGGAGTCATTGCTGGCATCGAAGGGGTGGCGCTCCTCGCCTACGCCGTGTTCGAGGCGATCGAGGGGATCCGAATCGGTGCGACCGGCCCCGCGGAGGTGTCGAGCGTTCCGGCACTTGTCCTGCAGATTGTCATCCTTGCCCTGTTCGGGGCAGCCCTGGTGTTCGTCGGAAGCGGCTGGATCCGGGTGAGGCGCTGGGCGCGGGCCCCGTTCCTGCTCGCGCAGTTGATCGCCCTTGTTATCGGATTTCCGCTCGCCTCGGCGGTCGGCGGGATCGAACGCGTGGCGGGCATTTCACTCGTGGCCCTCGCCATCATCGGGATCGTGCTCGTCTTCAGTCCGGCCGTGACGCGCTCGTTCACCGAATAGGCCGGTCGGTCGGGGTCACGTTCGGGACGTTCAAGGTTAGGGACGTTCAAGGTTAGGGACGTTCAAGGGCCTGACGGCGCAGCGTGTCGAGTGACGAGCGCAGCAGCCGTGAGACATGCACCTGCGAGATGCCAAGTTCATCGGCGATTCGGGACTGCCCGAGCTCCTCGTAGATGCGCGCGACGACGATGCGTCGCTCCCGCTCGGGGAGAGAGGCGAGGAGTGATTCGGCGAGCAGGCGGTTCTCGACCTGATCGAATGAGCCCTCGGCGAACGGCAGGGTGTCGGCGAGGGTGCGGCCATCCCCATCGATCGGCGAGTCGATCGAGGACGCCCCTCGAAGTGTCGCGGCCTCGAGTGCCGAGAGGATGTCCTCCTCCGGGACGGCAAGGTGCCCGCTCAGCTCGGCTACGGTCGGTGGCCGCCCGAGGTCGAGCGCAAGCTCGCTCCTTGCCCGGTTGACCGACGCGGTGAGGTCGCGAAGCCGTCGCGGCACGTGCACTGCCCACGAGTCATCCCTGAAGAACTTGCGCATCTCGCCGATGATGTGAGGGGTGGCGAACGTGCTGAATTCGTTGCCGCGGTCGAGTTCGAAGCGATCGACCGCGTTGATGAGGCCGACGATGCCGACCTGCACCACGTCCTCGGCGGTTGGGCCCTGGGCGCCATACCTGCGGGCGAGGTGGTGGACGAGGCCGAGATGCATCGTGACGAGTTCATCGCGCACGGATCGAAGCGCGGATTGGTCAGCGGGGCTGCAGCCATCGCCCTGGCGCAGGCGCGCGAACTCGTCGAACAGCTCACGCTCGCGCAGGCGTTGCTCTGGCGTCCAGCGCGATGTCCCCCCGCTCTCGGTCATGCCCCGGCTGGCTCCAGTCCGCGCATGAGCAGGGTGAGGGTGACGAGCCCACCGATGTCTTCGGCGCGGACATCGTCGACGAGCGCCCGCATGACGATCCAGCCGAATCCCTCGGGATCGGGCAGTGCCGCGTGCTCTGCGGTCGAGGTCACGACCATTCGCAGTTCGGTCTCCGACAGGCTGAACGAGCAGGTGATCATCTCGTCGCCTCCGGTGATGAGATGGCTGACCGCTTCATCGATGGCAAGTCGGGCATCCTCGACCTGATCGATGGTGAAGTCGAGACGAGCGGCGAGAGTGGCCGCTGTCGTGCGCGCAAGCGCGACATTCGAGGCATGCGCCGGGAATCTCAGGATGATGGGCTCGCTCATTGAGGCTCCTCCGCCGAAGTTGGACGGAGCATATCGCCGGGTGCGCCGGGAGTCGTCCAAGCCGCACCGGCGTACGGTGAGGCAATGCGGATCATCATCATTGGGGCGGGCTTTGCCGGGCTGAGCGCGGGTATGGCACTGGCCGATGCCGGGGTCGACGTCGTGGTACTCGAGGCGCGCGATCGCGTGGGCGGGCGCGTGTGGTCTCAGGAGCTCGTCCCGGGCGACCCAAGGACGGTAATCGAACGGGGAGCCGAGTTCGTCCTCGAGGGCTACGACCATCTGAATTCCTGGATCACTCGGCTTGATCTCGGTCTCGCGAACACGACGATGAGCTATTACGTGCGTGAGCCCCGCGGCGGTGTGCCGGTCACGGTCGCGGGGGTTGCAGCTGCGGCCGCGATCCTGGCGGCCGCAGCGGCGGCCGCCCCGAGTTCGACATCCGTGGCGACGATCGCCGACGAGGTGCTGGCCTCCAACTCAGCCACTGGCGCACATGTTGACCCGGCGGCCGTCGCGGCGATCCTGACAAGGATTTCGATCAGCTGGGCGTCGGAGGTCTCCGACCTCTCCTGCCGAGCCCTGCAGGGGCCGGCGTCCGCGTTCGAGCCGAACCCCACCTACCGGGTCGCCGGTGGAAACCAGGGCATAGCCCTTGCCATGGCGACTCGGCTCGGTGCGCGGGTTCGGCTGGGCTGCCCGGTCCGCGGAATCGCTCATGATGACGATTCCGTGTCGGTGATGACCGATGGTGGCGTGGAGTTCGCAGACGTGGTCGTCGTCACCATTCCGCTTGCCCTGACGAGTGCACTGCCGGTCGATCCGCCTCTTCCCGCATGGAAGCACGAAGCATGGGCGCGCACCGGCCGCGGGCAGGCGGCCAAGCTGCACGTGCCGCTCGCCGAGCAGGCTCCGGCATCCGCGGTCCTGTCAGTCCCGGACGGCTACTGGACCTGGGCCGCGACCGATGCATCGGGATTGGTGCAGCCGGTCGCTCACTGCTTTGCCGGCTCCGCGCCTGCGCTCGAGCGGCTGGAGGTCGAGCGCGATGGCTCGACCTGGCTCGGGCGCCTTCGGGTGCTTCGCCCTGAACTGTGCCTCGACGAGGAGCGGGCACTCCTCACGACGTGGGCTGATGACCCGTGGGCTCGGATGGCCTATTCCGCAGAGCGCTGGTCGAGCGACAGCGATGATCCGAGGCTGATGGCAGAACCTGTTGGACGGATCCACTTCGCGGGCGAGCACACGGCCGGGGACTGGGCTGGCCTCATGGAAGGTGCGCTCAGGTCGGGGGACCGTGTTGCGCAGGAGGTACTGCAGGCAATGGGTCGGCCTGAGCGGCAAGGTCAATGAGCGCCTGTCCGGTCACGCGCTGGACCGTCCATTCATCCATCGGCACTGCACCGATCGACTCGTAGACGGCGAGGGCATCGACGTTCCAGTCGAGGACCCACCACTCGAAGCGGCCGTAGCCCTCGTCGACGCAGACCCTTGCCATCGTTGCGAGGAGGCGCTTGCCGAATCCGCGGCCGCGGAACTGCGGCCGGACGTAGAGGTCTTCGAGGTACAGGCCGTGAACTCCGAGCCAGGTCGAGAAGTTGAGGAAGTAGATCGCGAATCCGGCAAGCGTGCCAGCGTCGGGATCGTCGTCGACGACAAACGCGTAGACCGCGGGGGAGGCTCCGAAGAGGGCAGCATGGAATTGCGCGGGGGTCGCCACCGCCTGGTCCGCGAGCCGCTCGTACTCGGCGAGCTCGCGGACCATGGCAAGAATCTCATCGATATCCCCGGGGCGTGCCCTGCGAATGAGGCCGCTTGTCACAGGCATGCGAACGGGGATTGGCGAATGGCTGCCTGTCGGAGAGGTCATAGCACGTGAGCCTAGGGCGAATGAGCGGCAGAGCCGAGGACGCCGACGGTGTCCTCATCCGGCTGGAACGTTGTCGGGTTCTCCGGGTCGTTGCTGAACTCCGCAGGGTCCGGCCGTGCAGATTCGCAGCCCCACGAACTTCGCCCGCTTCAGCGCTCACGGGTCGTGCCTCACGAATGCGCATAGCACCGCTGCGGGCCTCGCGGTTTGGGACCGTCAGCCCGGGACCTGCCACATGCGGGTCCACGTATTCGGCCGGTACTTGCTGCGTGACGAAGGCGACTGAGTGACGACGGTGATGCGTACCTTCGTCCCCGGTCTCGAGACTCGTACGCGCACCTGGCCCGTTCGGTCATCCACGGTGTATCGGCAGGTGCTACACGCAACGGTGACGGAGAACGGCGCCCAGGCAAGATGATCAATCCTGGTCACCAGCGTTGTCTCCCGGCCCACGGCGGGCCTGAGTGAGGGAGGCGCCGCCGTCACGCGTAGGGCGACGACCGGTCGGCCTACGGTGATGGTGACCGGCACTTTCAACAGCTCCTGCCCACCCCCATTGACGCGCACCCACACCGTGCGAGGTGCACGGGTCAAAGCTTTGGGCTTTCCGAAGATTTCGCCAGTGCGACGGTTCAGACGCAGGCCGGAGGGCAGTTTCCCGCGGCTGATGGTGAACAGGGTGTCGTTGCCGAGCTCGGCCGTCATCGGGCTGATATAGGTATTGGCGCGCCACACCACGTGCGGGTGATCCGGGTAGGCGACGTATGGCAATCCCCAGTCCGTCACCGGCAGGATGAGCCCACCGTCGACCTGGCCGAAACGGTCGCTCCGACGCACGCGCAGCGGGTTCGGGTCGAGGTTCACCTCGGTTGGCGCACCGGTGATCTCACCCGTGCGAGGGTTCAGTGTGAGCCCGTTCGGCAGGGTCCCGCAGGCGACCGAGTACCGGCTTCGTCCGACCGGTCCGTAGGTCGTCGGACGGATCTTCAGCGGCACGCCGATGTTGCTGATGGGCACGATTGGGTAGCTCAGGGACTGGTGAGGATCCGAAATTGCGATATTGACCGGATACGAGAGGACGGTCCCGTCGGTCCAGGATGCCGAGATCGTCACCGGACCACGGCCTTGGTTGCTCCGAGTGGGCGTGCCGTAGATGACGCCAAGGTTCTGATCGAGCATGATCCCATCCGGCAGGGAACCGGAAGTCACGGTGTACTTATCCGGGTCAGTGAACCCTGTTCCGTTCGGGTCGACGGC
>CALPZT020000022.1 GCA_943328365.2 Bifidobacterium breve
CCTCCGTGGCTTCCTGCCGGCGTCCCTCGTCGAGATGCGCCGAGTCCGCGACCTCCAGCCCTACGTGGGCAAGGAGCTCGAGGCCAAGATCATCGAGCTGGACAAGAACCGCAACAACGTGGTCCTGTCCCGCCGTGCCTGGCTCGAGCAGACCCAAAGCGAGGTGCGCAACACCTTCCTCAAGCAGCTCCAGAAGGGCCAGATTCGCACCGGCGTCGTCTCGTCCATCGTGAACTTCGGCGCCTTCGTCGATCTTGGCGGCGTCGACGGCCTCGTCCACGTTTCCGAGCTCTCCTGGAAGCACATCGATCACCCGTCCGAGGTCGTCGAGGTCGGCCAGGAGGTCACCGTCGAGGTGCTTGACGTCGACATGGAACGCGAGCGGGTTTCGCTCTCCCTCAAGGCGACGCAGGAGGATCCGTGGCAGCACTTTGCACGGACCCACGCGATCAGCCAGGTTGTGCCAGGCAAGGTCACGAAGCTCGTTCCGTTCGGCGCCTTCGTGCGCGTCGATGAGGGCATCGAAGGCCTCGTCCACATCTCCGAGCTCGCTGAGCGTCACATTGAGCTTCCGGAGCAGATCGTCCAGGTCAACGACGACATCTTCGTCAAGGTCATCGACATCGACCTCGAGCGTCGCCGGATCTCGTTGTCGCTCAAGCAGGCGAACGACTCCTCTGACGCCCAGGCGGTCGAGGAGTTCGATCCTTATCTCTACGGCATGGCGCCGGCGTTCGACGAGGCCGGCGGGTACATCGGCCCGGAGGGATTCGACCCCGAGACCGGCGAGTGGAAGGCTGGTTTCGAGGATCAGCGCGCGCAGTGGGAGAAGGAATACTCCGAGGCGCACGCTCGCTGGGAGGCTCACCGCAAGCAGATCGACGAGGCGCGCAGTGCAGACCAGGCTGCGGCGCTCGAGGCCGGCCAGAATGTGTCGTCCTACTCGAGCGAGTCGAACGACGGCGAAGGCGCACTTGCATCTGACGAAGCGCTGCAGGCCCTCCGCGACAAGCTCGCTGGAGAGTAGTACGCGGTTCACGAACGATCCCCGGGAACGGGCGCCGGCTGGAGCTGGCGCCCGTTCCCGCATTTCGGGGCGGTGAGCCACCGAGCAGGGAGACGGTATGGTGATTTGGTGATGAAAGTTGGGCTGACCGGAGGCATCGGTTCGGGGAAGTCGACGGTCGCCGAGATGTTCGCCCGCCGTGGCGCGGTGGTCATTGACGCCGATGCGATTGCCCGAGAGCTCGTCGAGCCGGGGGAGCCAGCCTTGCACGAGCTCGTGGACGAATTCGGCGAGAGCATCATCGCCGCCGACGGTTCGCTGAAGCGCAGCGAGCTCGCTCGTATCGCCTTTCATGATCCCAGTGCCACCGAGCGCCTCAACGCCATCATGCATCCCCTCATCAGAGCGGAGACTCAAAGAAGGCTCGCGAAGGCAGCGGACGCAGAGGTCATCCTGTATGACATGCCACTGCTGTTCGAGACGCACCAGGAGGATCTCGTTGATGTCGTCGTCGTTGTCGACGTCCCGGAGGCCCAACAAGTGAAGCGGGCTGTTCGACGAGGCCTCGACGAGGCTGACGTCCGCCGCCGTATGGAGGTGCAGACATCACGTTCCAGACGAGTCACGGAGGCTGATTTCGTCATCGACAATTCCGGCTCCCGGCGCAATACCGAGCGGCAAGTTCAGGGCATCTGGGACGAGCTCCGAGCCGGAGTGTGTTGACATGACCAGGCCGGTGACCGACCTCCAGCGTCGGGTCGCTCCTTTTGAGGTCAAGGCACCGTTCGAGCCATCCGGTGATCAGCCAGCTGCGATCGCAGCGCTCGCGGAGCGCATCCGCTCCGGTGAGCGCGACACCGTGCTGCTCGGGGCCACCGGTACAGGCAAGAGTGCGACGACCGCCTGGCTGGTCGAAGCCCTGCAGCGCCCGACGCTCGTCATGGCTCCGAACAAGACCCTTGCCGCACAGCTGACCACGGAGTTCAAGGAACTCCTGCCGAACAACGCCGTCGAGTACTTCGTCTCCTACTACGACTATTACCAGCCAGAGGCATACATTCCGCAGAGCGATACCTTCATCGAGAAGGACTCCTCGATCAATGAGGAGGTGGAGCGACTGCGGCACTCGGCGACGAACAGCCTCCTCACCCGCCGCGACGTCATTGTCGTGGCAAGTGTCTCGGCCATCTACGGACTCGGGACACCGCAGGAATACGTCGATCGGATGGTGCGACTGCGCATTGGCGAGTCCATCGAGCGCGACGCGTTGCTGCGACGCTTCGTCGATATCCAGTACACGCGCAATGACATCAGCTTCCAGCGAGGCACCTTTCGGGTGAGGGGCGACACGGTCGAGGTCTTCCCGGTGTACGAGGAGCACCCCATTCGCATCGAGATGTTCGGTGACGAGATCGAGCGACTCATGTCGTTGCATCCGGTGACGGGCGAGATCCTGACCGAGGATCAGGAGATCTACATCTTTCCTGCGACGCACTACGTTGCCGGACCGGAGCGGATGGATAGGGCGGTTGCCGGAATCGAGGCGGAGCTCGAGCAGCGACTGGCGGAGTTCGAAACCCAGGGCAAGCTGCTTGAAGCCCAGCGCCTGCGGATGCGAACGACCTATGACATCGAGATGATGAGACAGATGGGCTCATGCGCTGGTATCGAGAATTACTCCCGCCATATCGATGGCCGTGAGCAGGGGAGCGCGCCCAATTGCCTCATCGACTACTTCCCTGAGGACTTCCTCCTCGTCATCGACGAATCGCATGTCACGGTTCCGCAGATCGGGGCGATGTACGAGGGTGATATGAGCCGCAAGCGCACGCTCGTCGATCACGGATTCCGGCTGCCGAGTGCAATGGACAATCGACCGCTGCGCTGGGATGAGTTCGTTGAACGGGTGGGTCAGACGGTGTACCTGTCGGCAACTCCCGGGCCATACGAGCTCGGGCGCGTGGGCGGCGAGTTCGTCGAGCAGGTCATCAGGCCGACCGGACTCGTCGATCCTGAGATTGTCGTGAAGCCCTCGAAGGGACAGATCGACGATCTCATGGACGAGATCAAGCAGCGCGCGGCCCGGAGCGAACGCGTGCTCGTGACGACCCTCACCAAGCGGATGGCGGAGGATCTCACCGACTACCTCCTCGAGAACGGCGTTCGGGTCCAGTACCTCCACTCCGAGGTCGATACCCTGCGCCGCGTCGAGCTCCTTCGCGAACTGCGCATGGGCGTGTTCGACGTCCTCGTTGGCATCAACCTGCTGCGTGAGGGCCTTGACCTGCCTGAGGTGTCACTCGTCGCGATCCTCGACGCGGACAAGGAGGGCTTCCTTCGCTCGGAGACCTCGCTCATCCAGACGATAGGCCGGGCGGCACGAAATGTCTCGGGCCAGGTGCACATGTACGCCGACAAGATCACGCCGTCCATGGAGCGCGCCATCGACGAGACGACGCGCAGGCGCGCCAAGCAGGTCGCCTATAACGTCGCCCATGGCGTCGACCCTCAGCCTCTTCGCAAGAAGATCGCCGATATCACCGATCTGCTCGCACGTGAGGACGCTGACACGGCAGAGCTGCTCGCAGAGTCCGCAGCGAGCGCCTCGAACCGTCGGCGGCCCAAGGCCGAGGACGAGCTCGTGAGCCTCATCGACGAACTCACTGCGCAAATGCACCATGCTGCGGCTGAACTGCAGTTCGAACTCGCCGCACGACTGCGAGATGAGGTCGGCGACCTGAAGCGCGAACTACGGGGCATGCGAGAAGGGCAGCGTCCGTGAACGTTCCTGCGTGGCTATGGGCGGCGACCCTTGTTGGCATCGTCGGGGTCATCGTCCTCGACCTGGTGATCGTCGATCGTCGTCCGCATCCCTTCGGGCCGAAGGAGGCAGCGCGCTGGGTGGTCTTCTACGTCGTGCTCGCCGCCCTGTTCGCCGTCTTCATCGCGCTGTACTTCGGGTTGTCCTACTCTGGTGAATTCGTAGCCGGGTATCTCACCGAGTACTCGCTGAGCGTTGACAACCTCTTCGTGTTCCTTGTCATCATGACGTCTTTCGCGGTGCCGGCTGCCCATCAGCACCGGGTGCTGCTCGTTGGCATCCTCATCGCGCTCGTCCTGCGCGGCATCCTCATCGTGCTTGGGGCACAGCTCATCGAGCGCTTCTCAGGAATCTTCTATGTCTTCGGGGCCTTCCTTCTCTTCACGGCATGGAAGGTCTGGCTTGCGAATGACGAAGACGAGCCCGACCCGGATGGAAACGGACTTGTCCGATTCGTCGCCCGTCGCTTCCCGACGTCCACCGAGTACAACGGGACGAAGCTCACTGCCGTCGTCGCTGGCCAGCGGATGCTCACCCCAATGGCGCTCGTCATGCTCGCCATCGGCACGACCGACCTGCTGTTCGCCCTCGACAGCATTCCGGCCGTGTTCGGAATCACGAGTGAGGCCTACATTGTCTTCGCTGCGAACGCGTTCGCGCTCATGGGCCTTCGGCAGCTGTTCTTCCTGCTCAAGGGCCTGCTTGGCAGCCTTCAGCACCTGAGCAAGGGCTTGGCGATCATCCTCGGGTTCATCGGAGTGAAGCTCGTCCTGCAGGCGATCCATGAGACGACTTCGCTGCCGGTGCCGGTCATTCCGGTGTGGATGTCCCTTGCGGTCATCGTTGCCGTTCTTGCCATCACGATTATCTGGAGCTACGCATCATCACGACCGACGAAGGAGCCATGAAATGTCCTTGACCCTGTGGGCCATAACGGTGGCGGGAATTCTCCTGCTCATCGCGCTCGACTTCGTGATGGTGAGCCGGAAACCACATGAGGTGAAATTCCGCGAAGCAGCGTTGTGGTCAGTGTTCTACGTCGGTGTCGCCATCGCATTCGGCGTTGCGCTCATCGTCTGGCAAGGGGGTGCAGTCGGTACGGAGTACTTCGCTGCGTATCTCGTCGAGAAATCCCTGAGCGTCGATAACCTCTTCGTGTTCATCATCATCCTTGCCCAGTTCGCAGTGCCGACGGGGCTGCACCAGCGAGTGCTTCTCTTTGGCGTCGTCCTGGCACTCGTGTTCCGCGCGATCTTCATCGCGATCGGTGCGGCGGCAATCTCCGCGTTCGCCTTCACCTTCGTCATCTTCGGAGCGATCCTCATCTGGACAGGTGTCCAGCTCGCACGGCACCGCAATGAAGACCCCGACCCGATGGACAATTTCATCATTCGACGGGTGCGGTCGCGCGTTCCGTTCACGGACGAGTACGACGGCACTCGCATGTTCACCAAGATCGACGCGCGACGGGTAGCCACGCCGCTGCTCCTCGTGATGATCTCAATCGGTGCCACCGATCTGCTCTTCGCCCTCGATTCAATTCCGGCGACGTTCGGCGTGACGCAGGATCCGTATCTCGTGTTCACCGCCAATGCCTTCGCACTGCTCGGGCTCAGGGCGCTCTACTTCCTCCTCAAGGGGCTGCTCGACAAGCTCGTGTACCTGTCGACAGGACTCGCCGTCATCCTCGTGTTCATCGGCATAAAGCTGGTGATCACGTTCTTCCACGAGCAGTTCGCGGGCGTGCCGAAGATCTCGACGGAGGTCTCACTCGGCTTCATCGCCATCGTGCTCGTCATCGTCGTCATTGCCTCGTGGCTGAAGGTTCGCAAGGATCCGGAGGCCACCGCCCACGCGGGCAGGCTCACCTCCGGACATGATGAGCCAGATTCCGAAAAGTGAAGCGGCTTGTGAGTGGGGAGCCTGCTTCCGGGTAGCGAATCCGCATTGACGCTCGATGCGGCAACCGGCTGTGGCAGGCTCGTCGCATGATCGACATGACAACGTCACTGCGACACCTCGCGTGGGCAGATGAATTGCTCTTCACGCAGCTTGCTGGGCTGCCAGCTGGCGCACTCCAGGCGACCTACGGACCCAACGATCTCACTGTCGGGCATCTGGCCCGACATATTGTCGGGGGCGCTGAGTGGTATCGGTATTGCCTAGCCGGCGTCCGCTGGACAGACCTTGAGGTACCGGAAACCGAGAGCGACCTCAACGAGCTCCGGCTCCACCTCAGAGACATCAATGCAGTGCTGCTTGCCGAGGCGTCGAAGGAGGACCAGGCGGTCGAGTTCATCGATGAGGATGGTCCGCGACGGGCCATGCGGTCGATGATCCTTGCGCAGGCTTGCTACCACTCGAGCGAGCACCGAACCCAGATTGCCTGCGCACTCGAGGTGAGCGGCATCGGGGGAGTAACGCTGGACGACTATGACCTGTGGGCCTGGGCTGCGGGCCTCTCGGACGCGACGGCGTAGGGAGTGCTCACCAGCCGCGTTCGCGCCATTCGCTGAGGTGCGGTCGCTCGGCACCGATCGTGGTGTCCGAACCGTGTCCGGGGTACACCCAGGTCTCGTCCGGGAGTCGGTCGAAGAGCTTTGCCGACACGTCCTGAAGCAGCGAATCGAAGCGATCCGCATCGCCCTTCGTATTGCCGATCCCTCCGGGGAAGAGGCAGTCTCCCGTGAACAGGTGCGGAGGGCCATCGGGATTGTCGTAGAGCAAGGCGATCGACCCGGGCGTGTGGCCGACGAGTTCGATGGCACTCAGCTCAATGTGCCCAAAGCGAATGATGTCGCCGTCACCGACAAGGACGTCGGTGGGAACCGGGATGTCCTCGGCGTCGTGGACGCCAGCGGCCGTCCGCGCACCGGTTGCCTCGACGACCGCGGCCAGCGCCTGCCAATGGTCGGCATGTGCGTGCGTCGTGATGATGAGCTCCGGGCTGCCGTCGCCGAAGAGGGCGAGCAGCCGATCTGGCTCGGCGGCAGCGTCGATGAGCACCGATGCACCGGTCTCCCGGCAGCGCAGGAGGTAGGCGTTGTTGTCGTACGGACCGACGGCGACCTTGCTGATGATGAGCATCGGAAGCTCATGGACGTCGGCGGGTCCGGAGACCGTCACATTGCCGGTATACATTGCACTGTCCTCTCGTTGCGGTAGGGCACATCGGTATCGCTCGGGTGGATCGCGCGGCTCGAGCAGATCAGGAAGGACGTCTCGTGGGAGACCGGCTCGTCGTTCGAGGTGCCCGCGAGCACAACCTTAAGGACGTTTCACTCGATCTGCCGCGCGATGCGCTCATCGTCTTCACCGGCCTGTCGGGATCCGGCAAGTCGAGCCTGGCATTCGACACGATCTTTGCCGAGGGCCAGCGCCGGTATGTCGAGAGCCTCTCGGCATATGCGCGCCAATTCCTCGGTCAGATGGACAAGCCTGACGTTGATTTCATCGAAGGGCTGTCCCCGGCTGTATCCATCGACCAGAAGTCGACCTCGCGCAACCCGCGTTCGACAGTCGGAACCATCACCGAGGTGTACGACTATCTCAGGCTCCTCTTCGCTCGCATCGGTGTACCGCACTGCCCCGAGTGCGGTGCCGTCATCGCGCGTCAAACCCCGCAGCAGATCGTCGACCAAGTACTCGAACTGCCGGCTGACTCACGCTTCCAGGTCCTCGCCCCTGTCGTGCGCGAACGCAAGGGTGAGTACGGCGAGCTGTTTCGACAGCTCCAGACCCAGGGGTTCTCCCGCGTGCGTGTCGACGGCACGGTGGTCGGCCTCGACGAGGTGCCGACCCTGAAGAAGCAGGAGAAGCACACGATCGAGGTCGTCGTCGACCGGCTCGCCGTGAAGCCTGACTCCAGGCGCCGGCTCACCGACTCGGTCGAAACGGCTCTCAAGCTGAGTAGCGGGCTCGTCGTTCTTGATTTCGTCGACCTTGACGAGGGTGATCCGCAGCGCGAACGAGTTTTCAGCGAGCACCTCGCCTGCATCAAGGATGGGCTCTCGTTCGAAGAGCTCGAGCCCCGCTCCTTCTCGTTCAATTCCCCGTTCGGCGCCTGCCCGGTGTGCACCGGTCTCGGAACCCGGCGCGAGGTCGACGAGGAGCTCGTCACCCCGAATTCTGATCTCACCTTGAACGAGGGCGTGATCGCTCCATGGGCCGGCGGCAACGTCTCCGACTATTTCGGCCGGCTTCTCGAGGCCCTCTGCGAGGACCTCGAGATCGACATGGACACGCCATGGTCTGACCTCCCGGCGAAGGCCCGCAAGGCCATCCTCTTCGGCTTCCCGACCGAGGTGAACGTCCGGTACAAGAATCGATACGGACGCGTCCGCTCGTACACGACAACCTACGAGGGAGTCATCCCCTACATCGAGCGCCGGCACTCGGAATCCGAGAGCGACGCCGTGCGCGAGAAGTTCGAGGGCTTCATGCGCGAGGTGCCGTGCCACGGATGCGGCGGTACCCGACTCAAGCCCCTGACGCTTGCCGTGACCATCTCCGGCCATTCGATTGCCGAGATCTCTGGGCTGCCCATCGGAGAGCTTTCGGCGATGCTCAGCGGCCTCACACTGTCCGATCGCGATGCCGCGATTGCCAGTCGCGTCCTCAAGGAGGTGAATGAGCGACTGCAATTCCTCGTCGATGTCGGCCTTCACTACCTTTCGCTTGACCGGCCGTCGGCCACCCTCGCCGGTGGTGAGGCTCAGCGCATTCGCCTCGCGACACAGATCGGCTCAGGGCTCGTCGGGGTGCTCTACGTTCTCGACGAGCCCAGCATCGGCCTTCACCAGCGCGATAACCGCCGGCTCATCGAGACACTTGTCCGACTTCGGGACCTCGGCAACACGCTCATCGTCGTCGAGCATGATGAGGACACCATCCGCGTAGCCGACTGGGTCGTCGACATCGGCCCCGGTGCCGGTGAGCACGGCGGCCACATCGTCGTGAGCGGCCCGGTCCAGGATCTCCTCGATCACCCGGACTCCCTCACCGGCCAGTACCTCACCGGACGTCGCTCGATCGAGATTCCGGCCATCCGCCGACCGCGGCAGGAGCGTGAGATCACGGTCGTCGATGCCCGCGAGCACAACCTGCGCGATGTCACGGTCGCCTTCCCCCTCGGCTGCCTCGTTGCAGTGACCGGCGTCAGCGGCTCGGGCAAGTCGACCCTCGTCAACGATGTCCTGTACAACGTTCTCGCCCGCGACCTCAACGGGGCCAGGCTCGTGCCAGGCAGGCATAAGCGAGTCGATGGGCTCGAGCATGTCGACAAGGTCGTGCATGTCGACCAGAGCCCGATCGGGCGAACGCCGCGAAGCAACCCTGCCACCTACACCGGCGTATTCGACCACATTCGCAAGCTCTTCGCCGATACACCCGAGGCGAAAGTGCGCGGCTACCTCCAGGGCCGGTTCTCATTCAATGTCAAGGGTGGCCGGTGCGAGTCCTGCTCCGGCGATGGCACCCTGAAGATCGAGATGAACTTCCTCCCAGACGTCTACGTGCCGTGCGAAGTCTGCGTCGGCAAGCGATACAACCGCGAGACACTCGAGGTTCGCTTCAAGGGCAAGACCATCGCCGAGGTGCTCGATATGCCGATCGAGGAGGCTCTGGAGTTCTTTGCTGCGGTACCCCCGATCGCCCGCCACCTTGCCACCCTCGTCGACGTCGGGCTCGGTTACGTTCGCATGGGGCAGTCGGCGCCGACCCTTTCCGGAGGCGAGGCCCAGCGGGTGAAACTTGCCGCCGAGCTGCAGAAGCGTTCGACCGGCCGCACGATCTACGTCCTCGATGAGCCGACGACCGGCCTTCACTTCGAGGACATCCGAAAACTGCTCGGGGTGCTCCACTCGCTTGTCGACAAGGGCAACACCGTCCTCGTCATCGAGCACAATCTCGATGTCATCAAGACGGCAGACTGGGTCATCGACATGGGGCCGGAGGGCGGATCAGGCGGAGGCATGGTCGTAGCAGCCGGGACACCCGAGCAGGTTGCCGGCACGCCCGGGAGTTTCACCGGCGAGTTTCTCGCAACCATGCTCACCGCAGAGGTCTCGGACCCGCCGACCGCACGGGCCAAAGCTTCGCGAGCGGCGGCGAAGCCGGGTAGCCAAGAGGCGGCGAAGCCGCGTAGCCAAGAGGCGGCGAAGCCGCGTAGCAAGGCCGCTCGAGTCACCTGAGTCTCTGTGAAATAGCCTGTTTTCCAGAAGGGAGCCAATCATGGTTGAACGTCGTACGGTGCTGCAGGTCAGTGGAGTTCTCGCTGTCGGCGGCGTGCTCGCCGCTTGCGGAGGGGGTGCGGGGTCTGAGCCTTCCGGTGCCGCGGCTGGGGTCGCCTCCGACGCAGCGGGATCCTCCGGTGAGGGTGCCGCAATTGCCTCGGTCGGCGATGTTCCGGTCGGTGGAGGCGTCGTCAATGATGAGGTCGCAATTGTCGTCACCCAGCCATCAGATGGATCGATCAAGGCATTCACGGCAGTGTGCCCGCATCAGGGCTGCCTCGTCTCGGAGGTCGTCGACAACGAGATCATCTGCCCTTGCCACGACTCTCGATTCTCTGCCGTCGACGGGGCAGTGCTCCAAGGGCCGGCAACCGAGGGTCTGGCCGCTGCGAGCGTGGTGGTGCAGGGTGACAGCATCGTCCTCGCCTGATCAGTGACGAGCGAAGCGCCCGGGCCCGGAACCGCGCGCCGGCCTCCGCTTCGCCCGGCTTCGGGTTCCATACCGACGAATCCCGGCGTCTATCGGTTTCGTGATGCTCGCGGTCAGGTGATCTACGTCGGCAAGGCTCGAAACCTCCGGTCGCGGTTGACGAGCTATTTCCAGGATCCGATCGGCATGCACCCCCGCACCGCTTCCATGGTGGCGACCGCAGTCGATGTCGACTGGGTGGTGGTTGGCAACGAGGTCGAGGCGCTCACCTTGGAGTACGCCTGGATCAAGGAGTACGACCCGCGTTTCAATGTGAAATTCCGCGATGACAAGACCTACCCGTATCTCTCCGTGACGATGGGCGAGGAGTTCCCTCGCGTCTCGGTCGTCAGGGAGGCGAAGCGCAAGGGGACCCGCTACTTCGGTCCATACGCCCATGCATGGGCAATACGCAGCACGGTTGCCGAACTCCTCAAGGTGTTCCCGATCCGATCCTGCCGCGACGGGGTCTTCCGGCGAGCGCAGG
>CALPZT020000023.1 GCA_943328365.2 Bifidobacterium breve
AATCCCCGAGCGATTGCCCTGCCCCTACTTTCGACTCCGCGATGGCCGCGCAGCGAACATCGCTTTCGACCCGGACAGTGCCGAGGTGGCCGAACAGATCAAGCGCCTGCACGTCCCACTCCATGACGAGGCGACTGGTGAGGAGCCCCCGCTCATCCACGTATTCGGGGACGCCGATCCCAAGTGCGAGCAGCAAATCGCCCCGTTCACCGGCACGTCGACACAGTTCCTCGGCCAATCCGAGGGAGATGCTCAGGCCGGGATCCCTGCGACCGTTGTTCAGGCTGCTTGCCCTCTCGCGGTCAACTACGTTGCCATGAGCATCCAAGGCCACTCCGAGGACCTTGGTACCGCCGATATCAACGCCAATTGTGACGTGACGGTCAGCCACCGGCCCCGCCCGAGAGGTAGCCGGGAGCACTGGCGATAACCGCTTCTATCGGCGCTCCCGACTGATTGACCATCTGGTACGCGAATCCCCTGGGAATCGCGAGTGACTCACCGGGAAGGAGCCGCCACCAGTTTGGGCCATTTCCATCGGGTGTGTGGACGTGTAGTTCGCCTCGCGTCAGATGGACCAAAGCATCGCCTTCATGGCTGCGTTCGAGGCTGCGTTGACCGGCGAGAAGTTTTGACCAGGTGACCGTCAGGTACTCGGTTGAGCAGACCAGCCCGACCTGAAGATCGCCCTCCGCCCTCCACCGCACATCACCCAGCCGAAGGTGCGTCATGGTTGCAGCGCCCGCCAACTCGGCTCGGTCCATCGGCCAATGCCCGATCGCCTCGGGCTCGCCATGGAGGGTGCGAGCCAAGTAAGGCTGTTCCTTGGCGTACGCCGATGCTGCGCCGGCCGCCGGAGGCGGCGAGAAGAACTCCAGAACCCGGACGGGACCTTCACCCCAGTTGATTCCATGGTGCCAGGTGTCACGCCGGAAGAACACGAAGTCTCCCGTCTCCGCCCGCACTGTCTGACCTGTGGCCGGATTGATGACGGCAATGGTCCCCTCGAGGACTGCGTACACCTCATCAGCGGCGAACACGGTTCGGTTGTCGGGCGAATGGCCGAAGCGGCCGCCTGGAGCCAGGGTGAATATCAGTGCATGGAGTTCGTGGCTGGAGATGAGGACCTCATCACCCACGCGCCCTGACTCCTCGTCGCCCCACAGGTGCCGAGTGACATTGCCCTGGGTGACGAGAGTCGGAGTGTCATACTCCGGGCGGGGGGTGGCGCGACGATTCATGATGTTCCTTTCGCTGCTCGGGTCAAAAGCGATAGAGCGAAGCCGTGAAGCGATAGGCGTCACCACGGTGCACGATGCGCCCCACACAGATGACGCGCTCGTCGCCGTCAACCGTGCGCTCCCTGCCGACCAGCACCGGGGCGCCTTCATCGATCTCGAGGTGCTGGGCGACGAGGAGTTCTGCCCGCTCAGCCTGCAGGGTGTAGTCGCATCGGGCGGGCTTGATTTCATACGTGGAGTACAGCAACTCGTAGAGCGAGACATCTTCAAGTCCGACTCGTTCCAGACCCGGTACCAATCGCGCTGGAAAGCACAGGGTCTGCACTGCCGTCGGCAGTCCGTCGAGGGTCCGAACTCGTTCAATCTCGACGATTTCGGCGGCCGGAGACAGGCCCATTGCCTCGGCCTCCTCAAATGATGCCGGCCGCGCCTGCTGGCAGATGATGCGGGCGCCCGGGTTCAGACCGCGCTCCCTGGCGTTCTCGGTGAAACCCGCCAGCGTGTTCGGGCCCTCACTCAGTCGTTGCCGGGTCACGAACCACCCACGTTGCGGCGCGGGCTCGAGGAGGCCGGCGTCGGCGAGTTCGCGCAGTGCATGGCGCAGGATGGTTCGGCTCACTCCGAGCTCTGCGGCAAGCGCTCGCTCGCTCGGGAGTCGCGAACCGGTTGCCCACTTGCCGTTCGCCAGGTCATCGGCAAGCGAACGATAGGCCACGAGCGACGGACTTCGTCCGCCTGACAAGGGTCGAGCAGTGGTTTCCATTGGTACCACCTTAACGTTTTGGTGACTATATCTGAACCAACATTGACATTCATAGTCCAGTTGGTCACTCTTTGTCTGCCAAGTGTAAGGAAGGGAGGCTCACCGGTGTCGGAACTGCCGATCCGTATTGGGGTGGTGGGCCTTGGGCTCATCGCACAAGGGGTGCACCTCCCCAACCTCGAGACCTTGCGCGACCAATTCACGGTCACGCACGTCTGTGACGCATCCTTGGATCGGGCGGCCAGCGTTGCGGATCGTCTGCCCGGCTCGGTGCGCGCCAGCACCCGATTCATCGACGTCCTCACTGATCCAGACGTCGATGCTGTCCTGATCCTGACCCCCGGCAGCCACGGAGACATCGTCCTGGCCGCTCTCGAACATGGCAAGGACGTCTTCGTCGAGAAGCCGCTTGCCTACTCCCTGGCCGAGATCCACGAACTGCGCGAAGCCCAGGTGGCATCAGGGCGGGTGGTTCAGGTCGGCACGATGAAGGCGCATGACCCACTGGTACCTGCCGCGCGCGACGCGCTTGGGCGCATCGGCCGGTTGGCCGTCGTCCGAGTGACCGTGATCCACCCCACCGACGAATGTCAGTTCGAACACATCCGACTTCTCAACGCACCTGCTCCCGACCCAGCGGTGACAAGCGAGGCTGAAGCGTATTCGCTCAGGCGAGCCCGGGAGGCGATGGGCGACAATGCCGACGGCCCTCGCAGCCTCTACACGGACGTCCTCCTTGGGTCAGTGATCCACGAGGCGGTCCTGCTGAGGGCTCTCGGTCTGGGCCTGCCACGGACAACTGACTTCGCATGCGTCGATCCACCGCTGTCGGAAACTCCGGCATCGCAGCCGCCTCGCCTCCTCGCGGTCGGTGTCCTCCCGGGAGGCGCCCAACTGCAGCTGTCATGGACATGGGCCCCCGACTTCCCCGAGTACGTCGAGGAGGTCATGGCCATCGGAAGCGCCGGCCGCATGCGACTCACGATGCCGGGTCCCTACCTCCCCGCTCATCGGTCGGCCTTGACCGTCGAGTCAATGGTTGACGGACAACGCACGGTCGCGACAACCCAGCCGCACCACAGCACGGCATTCGTCGAGGAGCTGCGCGCCTTCGCGGCGAGCGTGAGGAGTGGCGCGCCCAACGTGTGCACGATCGAGGGCGCCGGCGAAGACCTCACGTTCCTCCAGCAGGTTGCCCGTGCTGCAGCGAATCAAGCCGGGCTGCCCGTGGGCGGCGAAGCAGGACAGGGCACCGGCTCATGACCAGTCCACGCTTCGGCAATGCCCCGGTGAGCTACGGCGTCTTTGGAGCGACGACACAGGGAGCCGCTCCGCGCGATCTGCTCCGAAGCGTCGCCGACGCAGGCTACGACGGTTGCGAACTCGGGCCACCCGGATTCTTCGGAAGCGCCGTCCAGACTGCCGAGGCGTACCGGGAGGTCGACCTCTCGGCAGTGGGAAGCTACGTCCCCTTGCACCTCGCGGGCACGGACGCCGCGATGGCGCACGATCTCGCGGGCATGGCGGCCACCTGCTCGGAATTGCTCGAGTGCGGCGGCGGGCTGGCGATCCTCGCCGATGAGGGATCACCTGAACTGCTCATCAACCCCGCGCGCGATTGGCTGGATAGGTCCTTGTCACTCAACGCCGAGAGCTGGGACCGACTCGCGGCACGGGTGCGAGATGCCCAGTCGCGCGTCGAGCAGGCCGGACTCACCGCCTCCTTCCACCCGCACATCTCAACCTACGTCGAATCCCCCTGGGAGGTCGAAATCCTCCTCGAGCGCACCGACATACAGCTCACGCTCGACATCGGGCACATGGCCCTCGCTGGCGCGGATCCTGTGAAGTGCGTCCGCGATTGGGGACACCGAATCAACCATGTGCACATCAAGGACGTGAGCATTGAAATCCTGCTGGCCGCCCGTGCCCAGCAGCGAACTGATTTCGACGTCTGGTGGGCGGATGTCTGCGTACCGCTCGGCCAAGGGGATGTCGACATCCCCGGCGTGCTGGAGGCGCTTGCCGCTCTGGACTACCAGGGGTGGCTTGTCGTCGAGCAGGATCGTGGACCAACGCTCAAGCACGAGTACCCGGACGTTGCCCGCGAGCAGGCCGCCAATGGCGTCTGGCTTCGCGAGCACTGGCAACGTGCGAGCGAGAGCCAGCGGTCGTGATCACCCCGACCGTCTTTCCGGACGCAGCGCAACTCGGCCGGGCGCTCGCCACCGAGATCGCCGATGGCATCGCAGCCGCAGCCCACGAGGGCCGTACGTTCACGCTTGGCTGCCCGGGCGGGCGCAGTCCTCGCTCAACATATGCCCAGTTTGCTGAGATCATCCGCGAGCGATCACTTGACCTTTCGTCGCTGGAGATCTTCATGATGGACGACTACGTCGTGACCGAAGACGAAGGATTTCGCAGAGTCCCGACCGACGCTCACTTCAGCGTCGAAGCGGTCGCCAACGAGGATATCGTCCGCCCTTGGAACAGGGCTGCCGGTGCAGATCGGGGCATGACCCCTGATCGAGTCCACTTCCCCGACCCGTCCAACGTCGATGCATACGAGCGGCTCCTCGAATCGCGAGGGGGCGTCGACCTCTTCATCCTTGCCTCGGGCGATACCGACGGTCATATCGCATTCAACCCCCCGGGCTCGGAACTCACGTCGAGAACACGCGTGGTCGAGATTCCCCTTTCCACTCGACTGGACAACCTAGGCACCTTTCCCGACTTTCGCTCCCTCGACGAGGTGCCAACGTTCGGCGTCACCGTTGGGGTCGGCACGATCCTCACTCACACCCACCGGGCCGTGCTTGTCGCTCCGGGTGCATCAAAGCAAACCGCGGTCCGCCGGATCAGCCAGTCCACGGCGTACGACCCCCAATGGCCAGCATCTGTTCTCGTATGTTGCCGCGAGCCGGCTCTATACACGGACGTGTTGGGAGTTCCTACGTAAAACCATCCACCCCCCAAGGAGTTCAACCGAGAGAATCGAGGTCCCATCATGAGTGATCATCCTGAAAGCAGTTGGCGCAATGGCGCCGGCCGTCGCCGCAGAGCACGCTGGTTCGCTGCTCCAGCGATCGGTGTCGTCGCGCTCGCCCTCGCCGCGTGCGGGTCGAGTACCAGTAGCTCGTCCAGCGCCAGCGCACCGGCCACCGAGGCAGCCGCTTCTGCGCCGGCATCCGCGGCAGCTGAGCCGACCACCCTGTGGGTGCAAAGCGGCAACGGGGGATCCGACGCGGTCTTGAAGGCGTACGAGGAAATCAACGCCGCATTCGAGGCAGCGAATCCCGGTGTCTCGATCAAGTTCGAGGTGAAGGGCTTCACCGACCTCGTTGACACCCTCAAGCTGCAGCTCTCCGGCGATGACGTGCCGGATGTGACACAGGTGAACCAGGGGTACGGGTCACTCGGGCAGCTCGTGGGAGCCGGGCTCCTGACGCCGCTCGATGATGCTGCAACGGCGCAGGACTGGGCCGGCCGTCAGGGTGAGTCGCTGCTCGCTGTGAACGGGCGATTCTCCCCGGATGGCAAGACGATGGGTTCAGGTGACCTGTACGCCGTCGCAGATCGAGGCGCCTGGGTCGGGCTCTTCATGAACGCCGCAAAGGCTGCTGAACTCGGCATCGCCGGGCCACCCACGACCGTCGATGAACTTGTCGCGCAAATGGAGACGGCCAAGGCCGGCGGCGTCACCCCATTCATGTTCGGGGCAAGCGATGGCGGCGAGCAGATCTGGCTCATGGCCGACCTCCTCATGGCAGACACCTCGCCACAGGTGCTCACCGACGTGATCAATGGCACGAGCGAGCAACTGCCGCCGGAAATGCTCGACGTCGCGAACACCATGCAGGACTGGGCTGAGGCCGGGTACTTCACCGAAGGCTGGGCGGCGTTGACGAGCACCGACGTGCTCGGGATGTTCGCTGAGGGCGATGGCCTCTTCACCCTGAACGGCTCCTGGAACGTGTTCCAGTCGGACACCCCGGAGAACTTCCGCCTCGTCCCGTTCCCCCTCGGCAGTGCAAGCGAGCTCGCTGCCATCGCCACCGGCGACCTGCCGTGGGCTGTCCCCTCCAAGGCAAAGAATCCTGATCTGGCGAAGAAGTACATCGACTTCATCACCGGACCGGAGGCCAGCTCCATCTGGATCAAGAACGGCCAGGTGCCGGCAAGCGTTTCCGGGAACGAAGCTCAGGAGGTGGAGGCGAACGGCCTCGTGGGAGTTTCGGCCGATGCGATCCTGCAGTGGGCGAATCTGGTTACCAATGGAACCACCGAGCCCTTCCCGGACTGGGCGACTCCAACCTGGTACGACACCATCGCCAAGTCATCTACGGCGTTGATGGCCGGCGAGATCACGCCTGAGCAATTTGTCGAGGCTCTGCAGGCGGATTACGGGCCCTTCACCGCTGAGCGGAAGGCATCCTCGTAGGTGACCTCACTCACCGCCCGGATCAAGGCAGCCGGAGGGCGCGTCAACGACGCGCCCTCCGGTGGCCGTGCACCAGGTGAGCCGAGTCGCATCGGCTACCTGTACATCCTTCCCGCGGTCATCATCTATGGCCTGTTCGTGTTCGCGCCATTCCTGCACTCCATTTACCTGTCGCTCTTCGATTGGGATGGCGTGTCGCCGATGGAGTTCGTCGGGCTGAAGAACTACGGGGCCATCTGGACGAACCCGATCTTCCGCAGCGCGTTCGTCCATTCCCTTGAACTCGTCTTCTTCTACACGGTCCTTCCTCTGGCCATCGGGCTGGTCCTCGTCAGCGCGATCCAGAGAACACGGGTGCGGGGCACTGCATTCTTTCGAACCGCGCTCTTTATTCCTTACGTCATTGCCCCGACCGTGATCGCCGTTATCTGGCGGTGGATTCTCGCCCCCAAGGGACCGCTCAACTCCGCCCTCGATGCAGTCGGACTTGAAGCGATTTCTCGTCCGTGGCTCGGCGACTTCACCTTCGCGCTGCCCAGCGTCGGGATGGTAGGCACCTGGGTGATGTTCGGGCTCGTGCTCGCCCTGCTCCTCGCCGGAGTCCAGAAGATTCCCCAGGAGCGCTACGAGGCCGCCCGCGTTGACGGCGCCGGCCGCTGGATGGAATTTCGCGCGGTGACCCTGCCCGGCCTGCGATACGAGATCACAGTGGTGCTCGTGCTCACCGTGACGTCTGCGCTGCGCAACTTCGACATCATCTACGTGATGACGTCAGGCGGCCCGGGATACGCGACAGTCGTTCCGAGCTACCTCGTCTACCAACAGGCGTTCAAGGTCGGTGCCGTCGGAGCCGCGGCGGCAATGGGTGCCGTCCTCGTCATCCTCACAATCGTGGTGAACCTTCTCGTCGCAAGGGGCGGCAGGGGAGCATCGTGACAGGACGCGCAGATCGCCTCTGGGGATACGGGCTTTTGGTGATCGCCACCATCGTCGCGCTCGCGCCCGTCGTCGGCGTCCTCATTCTCTCGCTCGGCGAATCAGGGCGCGTCGGCGCCCAGATCGATATTGCGAATGCAAACAACTGGGGCAACTTCGCGGAAGTGTGGTCGAAGGGCGGATTCTCGTCCTCGATGATGACAAGTGCTGTCATCACCATCACTGTCGTGCTGGTCTCCGTGTGCCTGAGCGTTCCGGCTGGCTATGGATTCGCGTTGATGTCCTTCAAGGGGCGCTCGTGGATCTTCTACCTGTTCGTGCTCGGCATTCTCATCCCGATTGAGGCCATGATCATCCCCCTCTACTTCGATCTCCGATCAGTGAACCTTGCCAATAGCTACCTGGGCGTCATCCTGCCGGAGATCGGCTTCTCAGTCGCGTTCGGAGTGTTCTGGATGCGTGCCTACTTCATTCAGTCAGCACGCTCGCTCGTGGAGGCCGCCTGGCTCGACGGGGCCAACTCGTGGCAGACGCTCACGCGAATCCTCGTGCCCCTCGCTCGACCGCAGATGCTCACCCTGAGCGTGCTCTTCTTCGTCTGGAATTGGAACGACTTCTTGTTGCCACTCATCATGCTCTCCGGATCTGACCTGCAGACCGCTCCCATGAGCCTGGTGTTCTTCGTCGGACAACGATCGACTGACTACGCGTACCTGGCCGCAGCCGCCATCATCACGATCACTCCGGTGATCATCGTGTTCGTCGCACTGCAAAAGAGTTTCACCCGCGGGCTTCTCGCGGGTGCCGTGAAGGAATAGAAGGAGGGAGTCCGAACATGTCTGAACGCGTGAAGATTGGCGTCCTAGGACTGGGCAGCGTTTTCGAGAAGTACGGACGGAACCTCGCATCGCTGCGGGAGCAGGGTCGAGTTGAGATCACGGCCATTCACGACCCGAACGGCGACCGCATGGCCGCCGCCGCTGCCCAATTCCCCGAGTCGAGCCAGTGCCGCACTCCACGCGACGTCATTGACCGGGGTGACGTCGATGCTGTCCTGGTGCTCACGAGCATGAACGAGCACGGCACCCTGACCCGCCAGGCGTTCGAAGGCGGAAAGCACGTCCTCGTGGAAAAGCCCATGGCCACGACGATGCATGAGGCCCAGGCGCTCGTCGATCTTGGTCGAGACAGTGACCTGCGGCTCGTCTGCGCCCCTCACGTCCTGCTCTCCCCCACGTATCGCGAAATGCATGCGCGTCTGGCATCGGGCGCAATCGGCGACGTCAAGCTTGCCCGGGCCCTCTACGGCTGGTCAGGGCCCACCTGGGGGGAGTGGTTCTATCGACCCGGTGGAGGCGCACTCTTCGACCTCGGGGTCTACAACGTCACGAGCCTGTGCGGATTCCTCGGTTCAGTCCGTCGGGTGACAGCCCTCGTCGGGACCGCGGTCAAGGAGCGCCTCGTCAACGGAAGCCTCATGACTTCCAAGGCCGATGACAATGCCCAGGTTCTTCTTGACTTCGGGAACGAGGTCTATGCCTGCGTCACCACGGGATTCACGATTCAAAAGTACGGACGCGCCCCTGCCATCGAACTCTATGGGCTCAGCGGAACGATGAACATGCTCGGCGACGACTGGGCCCCTCGTGGCTTCGAAGAGTGGCGCAACGACGGAGGGTGCTGGGAGCTGTACGACGAGACCGACCCAAACTGGCCGTGGTCAGATGGAGTGAATCACCTCGTGTCGTGCATCGAGCAGGGCCTCCCGAGCGTCACCAGACCCGAGCAGGCATTCCATGTGCTCGAGGTCATGCTCGCGGCCTTGGATTCGGCGTCCGAGGGCCGGGCCATCGACATTCACAGTGAATTTCCGGCGCCTGACTACTCCCGACATGCGTGGCCTCACATCGATCCACGACGCCTTCATGACCGCAGCAGTTAGCTTCGGGTGACCATCGGAGTCGCGACTGAGATCTTCTGGCGACATCCGGAATGCTCGATGGTTGAGATTCGGCGCGGTGGGGTAAACCTTGACCATGGAACCCGCGGGCAACTGGACTCTGCCCCCCGACACCACGGCACCCGGCGTCGCACGTCGCATCGTCGCGAGCGCGCTCACCTCATGGCGTGACCCGGATGACGCCGTGCTTGTCGCATCTGAACTTGTCACGAACGCCGTGCAGCATGGCCTGCCGCCCATCGAATTCAACCTCCACCTTGGCACTGGCCGGCTTCGCCTGACCGTTTCGAATGCAGTTGGGACCACGTTGAGCGTGCCTCGAATCGTCGCCCCTGGCGCCGATGACCCCGATGGGCGGGGACTGGCAATCGTCGAGACCCTCAGTACTGAATGGGGCTGGTCCGATACTGACCGGATGGTCAGCGTGTGGGCCGAACTCAACGACTCAACGGTCATAGACATCGCGGCGATGTCCGGCACGCACAACTGTCACCGTGAGACTCGTGTCGAGTATTTCGTAGATGACACGGTCATCACTCACGCGGATTCGCCAGGCCAACTCTTCCCCCGCAAGCTTCCTTGATCCGCGGGGGCGCGGTTGCCCACCTAAATCGGCGATGGCATCGAGCACCCGGCTTTGCACCGGCCGCGGGAGTCTTGTGATGTGACGAGCAGCCCCCACGGTGAACTGGACGAGATAGGTCATGAACGCAATTCGCGCCGAAGTTCTTCGAGGGAAACGCGCGTGCCATCGTCCTGTGCCTTCGCAGCCCGAAAGGCGGCGACATCCTGTGCGTCCTCGAATGCTTCAAGTGCCTCGAGGTCGCTCACGCTCACAAGTACGGCCGCCAACCTTCCATTGCGGGTCACACCGATCCGCTCACCCGCGTGCATCGTCCCCCCCAGCACATCGGCTAGGTTCCCCCGCAACTCACGGGTCGTCACTTCACTCGAAAGTGTCTCCATGGCCACAATGTACCGAAGATGACTTTGCGTACACATATGCATGTTTGTCGTCATCTGGTCAGGCGGGTAGGGGTGCTTCGTCGTCAGCGACCGGCAGGCCAGACCACGGATCCTTCTTCGGGGCCGAAGCAGCCCCAGCCGGGCACCAGTCGCGCATATCGCACCAGCCGCACAGTGGGCCGGGCCTCGGCGGAAACACCTCGTCAAGACTCGCGCCAGCACGCTGCTCCTCCTCCGCCTGAGTCATTTCTCCGGCGATCTGAACGACCCGGCCGATCTGCCGGTCGAGGGTCTGCGGCTCGTACACATGGGTGGCCACCACTCCGCTCGGGATGTGATGGAGCTCAACCTGCGTGCACGGCCGGCGCAGCGACCGCTCGACGCAGACCGCGTAGATCGCGAGCGCGAAAGATCCGCGGGCATCGTCGCTCGACGGGATGCGCTTGCCGGTCTTGTAGTCGACGACGACGAGCGACTCCGGATCGCCGACTCCGGGATCGAGCCGGTCGATGCGACCGTTGAACGAGATGCCCGGTGCAAGGGCGGCGAGGCTGCGTTCGACGCTGTGAGGCGTGAACCCAGGATCGAGCCCCGAGAGGTACGCCCACACCATCGCCGCCGCGGCCGACTGCCACTGCCCGCTCTGCTCCGCATCGCGGAAGCCGCCCTGCTGCCAGTGCTCGCGCA
>CALPZT020000024.1 GCA_943328365.2 Bifidobacterium breve
CATGCCAGAGACGACGCTTCTCTGCGGCGAGCCGGGCAATCCAGATCGGGAGCTGGTGGCTGACGAGCACGGCCTCATGCCCGCGCGCTCGCTCACGGGCGATATTGACCGCGGCCCCCATTCGGGCGGCGACCTCGTCGTACGGCTCGCCCCAGGACGGACGGAACGGATTCCAGAGGTGACGCCAGGTGCGCGGCTGCTTCAAGACACCATCGCCGACGCTCACCCGCTGACCTTCGAAGATGTTGTCGGCTTCGATGATGAGCGGTTCGGTGCCGATCGCGAGCCCGTGCGACGCGGCGATCGGTGCCGCAGTCTGCTGGGCGCGCTCCATCGGCGAGGCGATGACATGGGTGAGGTCGTGATCCCGGAGTGCATCGGCGGCCCGCTGGGCCATCTCGTGGCCGAGATCTGACAGGACGTAGCCGGGCAGTCGTCCGTACAGGACCCCTTCGGGGTTATAGACCTCACCATGACGCAGGAGGTGAACGACCGTGCGCGTCGAATCGGACATGTCGATCAGGTCACCTTCCGGCGCGCGGTCGTGCGACGCCGGCTCGGGCGCCAGCTGCCCTCGCCAGCTTCGAGCGCTGCCACGCGAAGTGACTCACCATGCAGCGCGAGCGCCTCGACGAGCGCCGGGAGGGTGCTCGTCTCAGCGAGGACATCGACCCGAAGGCCGTGCTCCTCTGCTGTCTTCGCCGTCTGCGGCCCGATGCACGCGACGATGGTCGAGTGGTGGGGCTTTCCTGCGATGCCGACGAGATTGCGGACGGTACTGCTCGAGGTGAACATCACCGCATCGAAGCCACCGGTCTTGATGGCCTCCCGGGTCTCGGCGGCGGGCGGTGCCGCGCGCACGGTGCGGTAGGCGGTGACGTCCTCTACCTCCCAGCCAAGCTCCGCGAGCCCAGCGACCAGGGTGTCGGTCGCGATGTCAGCACGAGGGAGGAACACCCGATTGATCGGGTCGGTAAGCGAGTCGTAGACCGGCCAGTCCTCGAGGAGTGCGGCGGTCGTGTGCTCGGACTCCGGCATGAGGTCAGGACGGACGCCGAATTCGATGAGGGAGGCAATCGTGCTCTCGCCCACTGCCGCCACCTTCAGGCCGGCGAACGACCGGGCATCAAGGCCGTACTCACTCAGCTTCTCGCGTATGGCGCGCACCGCGTTCACGGACGTGAAGCCGATCCATTCGTAGCGACCGGAGACAAGGCCGTGGATGGCTCGGTCGATCTGCTGCGGTGTGCGCGGCGGCTCGACCGAAATGGTGGCGACCTCCATCGGGACTGCGCCGTGCCGGCGCAGGAGCGGGAGGATCGGGCCTGCTTGATCCTGCGTGCGCGGGATGAGGACCCGCCAGCCGAAGAGCGACTTCACCTCGAACCAGTCGAGCTTCTCGCGCTGGGAGACCACATCGCCGACGACGACGATGCCGGGGCCGGCCTGCTTCGAGCCCTTCGTGATCGCACCGATGTCACCGAGCGTGCCGGCAAGTGTCCGCTGATCGACGGTGGTGCCACGGCGAGTGACGGCGATCGGGGTCTTGGCGTCTGCGCCCACCGCCATGAGCTGGCTCGCGATCTCGGCGGCACGATCAGCGCCGTTGAGGAAGACGACCGTGACGCGGGGATGCACGAGCTCATCCCAGACAAGCTCGGTGTCGTGAGCATCGACGACCCGAAACTGACGGGTGCGACCTCCGGTGAGCCCGAAACCGGCGTATGCGGGGATACCGGTGACGTCGCTCACGCCCGGAGCGACCTCGAAGGAGACCTTTGCCTTGCGGAGTGCGGCGGCTTCGTGCAGGAGCGTGCCATCGACGACCGGGTCACCCGCGATCAGGCGGACGACCTCCTTGCCCTCTCGGGCTGCTTCGACGACGATCTTCACCCGGTTCGCATGGTCGAGCGGGATACCGTCAGCCCCCACGGCGACCACGATTTCTGCTCCGGCCTTGGCGTACGACTCTGCAATGCTCACGACGTCGGCATCGACGACGATCACTTCGGCACCGCCGATGAGGGCGACAGCTCGCATGGTGAGCAGGTCCGGGTCGCCGGGGCCCGCCGCGACGAGGGAAACCGGACCGGGAGTGACCTTGCGACGCGCTTTCGGGTTCACGGGGGTGGTGCCTGTGGTCACGGTTACCTCTCCTGAGCTGGGCGGTGCGGGTCGAGTCTGGTGTGTGCTGCTGTCGAATGTCATGCGTGCATCGCCTGCGACATGGGCTCCTCGCCCCGACGTTGCTCGTGGAAGGCGAGGATCTGCAGTTCGACGCCGAAATCGACTTTGCGGACCTCGACTCCGACCGGAACCGTCAGCACGACCGGGGCGAAATTCAAGATGCTCCGGATGCCTGCGGCCACGAGGCGCTCGGCTACCGCCTGCGCCGACTCAGCCGGGGTCACGATGACTCCGATATGAGCGTGTGACTGCCGGACGAGTGCTTCGAGGCTCGCGGAAGGCAGGACCAACAGTTCTCGGGCACCGACGGTGACCCTCGTTCCGACGACATCGGGATGCGAGTCGACGAGGCCGACAATCTCGAAGCCCCTGGACTCGAAGCCGCGATAGGACACGAGGGCTCGGCCGAGATTTCCGGCTCCGACGATCACGACGCGCCAGGGCCGCGACAGGCCGAGTTCGCGATCGATCTGCGCGGACAGGAAGCCGACGTCATAGCCAACACCGCGCGTGCCATACGAGCCGAGGAGCGATAGATCCTTGCGAAGCTTGGCCGGGCTGACACCGCACAGTGCGGCGAGATGGTCGGACGATACGGTGGAGTTTCCTGCGGTGATGAGCGAGGTCAAGACGCGTCCGTATATAGGCAACCGAGCGACTGTGGCGTCGGGGATTCCTCGACCCACATCGGGGGTTAGGGCCTTGCCGAGGGTTCGGCGGGACAGCGACACGGTGCTCCAGGGAAGATCTGACCCGCACACATCACCCGACGAAACGGGTGGCGCATGAGGCTGGGAACGGTCAAACAGTGGTTGGCCGCGAGGTAAAGATTAGGCACTCGTACGCCAAGGACCAAACTTAATCGGACGAATGACTCCGATTATCGGATAATGCTCGGCGCAATCGCTGCGGATCCACGCGCCAGTAGTCGTGGACCCGGCCATCGATGAGGATGACGGGGATCTTTTCCCAGTACTCGTCGTAGAGGCCGGGATCGTCCAGAATCGAGCGTTCCTCCCACTCGAACCCGAGTTCAGCGCAGACCGCCATCACGCTCGCGCGAGCATCGTCGCACAGGTGACAATCCGGCTTGCCGATGATCGTGACGAGTGGGCTCACTGCTCTCCGTAGACCTCGCGCAGGCGGCCCTTGGCCACCTTCCCGGTCGCTGAATGCGGGAGAGCATCGACGATTCTGATGGTGGACGGGCACTTGAACCGGGCCAGCCGGGTCGCGCAGTGCACCACGATCTCCTCACGGGTGAGGGTGACCTCCCGCCTGGGGACGACGATGGCGAGGACAGCCTCGCCGCTCGTATCGTCGGGCACCCCCACGACGGCCACCTCTGCCACGCCTGGCAGGGCCTCGATCGCGACCTCGATCTCCCGCGGGTACACGTTGAACCCATTCACCAAGATGACCTCGCGACGGCGATCAACGAGATGAAGATCACCCTCGTCGTCGGCATAAGCGACGTCGCCCGATCTGAACCAGCCGTCGGAATCCGGCCCACCGAGGCCCGCCGGCCAATAGCCGGTGAACACCGAAGGCCCACGAACGCACACCTCGCCGGCATCTCCATCGTCGACCTCATCGCCGCCGTCATCGACGAGACGCACGTCGAGGCCCGGCAGCGGACGGCCGACGGATCCGGCCTTGGCTACGCCCGAGACGAGGGTGGTCGACACGACCGGTGCCGTCTCGGTCATGCCGTAGCCCTCGAAGATGGCCAGTCCGGTGAGGTCGCGGAACGCCTCGAACACCGGAACGGGGAGCGGTGAACCCCCAGACGACAGCAGTCGAACCGATCGACATGACTCCCCGACCCCTGGAGTGCGCGACCATGCCTGGTACATCGCAGGCGCACCCGCGACGTTCGTGACCCCTTCGTCGGCGATGATCCGCAGCGACTCCACCGGGTCGAATCGGTCGATGATGACGCAGGTTGCCCCGACTGCAACCGCGAGTCCGAGCGCGGTGTTCAGGCCGTACACGTGGAACAGCGGCAGGACGAGCAGGACGATGTCGGAGGCGAGAACGGCAGGAGGATCCTGCAGGGTCATGAGCATGTCGATGTTCGCGAGAAGTGCCGCGTGAGAGAGCATCGCCCCCTTCGGACGGCCGCTCGTTCCCGCCGTGAACAGCAGCATCGCCAGCCCATTCGTCGGCAGTGCCTCATCGGCTGCCAGCAGTGGCTCTGACGCGAGGAGAGCCGACCACGAGCCGGACGACACATCGACGATGTCGCAGGATGCGATCGCCTCGGCTACCTCGGCTCCGACAGCCGCTGTTGCCGGGTCGACGATGAGCAGCCGACTTCCCGAGTCGGCGAGCAGCACGGCCACTTCAGCGGCGGTATAGGCCGGATTCATGGGGACAGCGACGAGACCGGCCCGCGCGATCGCGAAGTACCCCATCACAAACTCGATCGAATTTCCGAGAAGAACCGCCACCCGATCGCCAGGGAGCAGGCCCATTTCTCGCAGGCCGCCCGCCAACCGGTCAACCGATGCATCGAGTTCGGCCCAGGTCATACGCCGGGGCCCCTCGATGAGCGCTTCCCTATCGGGGGTCTGCACCGCGGAAGCTCTCAGCAACGACGCCAGATTCGTCCCCACGCTCATGCTCCCTACTCTCGCATATTCCCCCCACCACCTCGCTACGCTCATGCCGTGGCAAGCAGGCGAATATCGAACTCCCCCGACGTGCTTGCGTCGTATCGCCGTGCGGGGCAGGCGTCGGCCGATGCCGCAGGTGACGTTATCGAGGGCCACGTGGCTGGCACAGCCGCCGCGTTCTTCGACGTCGACAACACGATCATGCGCGGAGCGAGCATCTTCCATCTCGCAGTCGGCCTGGCCCGGCGCAACTACTTCAGCGGCCGTGAGGTCTGGGGATTCGGCGTCAAGCAGCTTCGCTTCGTGCTCAGCGGCTCGGAGAACCTTGAGGACATGGCTTCGGCCACCACGGCTGCACTGGCATTCGTCGAAGGCCGAAGGGTCGATGAGCTGCTCGAACTCGGCGAGGAGATCTTCGACGACAGCATGGTCGACAAGCTCATCCCCGGCTCGCTCGCTCTCGCACAAGGTCATCTCGATGCCGGCGAGGAGGTCTGGCTCGTCACCGCCACTCCCGTGGAGGTTGCTCGGCTGCTCGCCCGGCGACTCGGGCTAACCGGAGCCCTCGGCACGGTCTCGGAGATCGAGGATGGCGCCTACACCGGCCGCCTCGTCGGACCGCCCCTCCATGGGCTCGCCAAGGCTGAGGCCGTGCGGGCACTCGCCGAACGAGAGGGCCTCGACCTCTCGCAGTGCTGGGCCTATTCGGACTCCGCAAACGACATCCCGATGCTTTCCGCCGTCGGCAACCCGGTAGCGGTCAACCCCGACCCAACCCTGCGAGCACACGCCCGCGATAACGACTGGCGGATAAGGGATTTCAGTCGCAGGGAGCAGGTCAAGCGCATCGCACTGCCAGCGCTCTCCGCCGCAACCGGTCTTGCCGCAGGGCTCGCAGTCGGCTACGCAGTCGCCCGTACCCGCAGGAAATGACCGGGGCTACCGCCGTCAGCCGAACACCGAGGGCCGCCTCATGAGCAGCCGGTAGAGCGCCTGCTGAATCTGCTCGCGGACCTGATCGGTCAGATTGAAGACGAGCATGGGGTCATCTGCCGCGCCATCGGGATACCCGTCCGTGAGGATCGGCTCGCCGAACTCGATGAACCACTTGCTCGGCAGCGGAACCAGCCCGAGCGGGCCGAGCAGTGGAAAGGTCGGAGTGATCGGAAAGTACGGAAGTCCGAGGAGTCGAGCGAGGGTCTTCGCATTGGAGATCATCGGGTAGATCTCTTCGGCGCCGACAATCGCTGTCGGGACGATCGGGGTCTTCGTCCGCAGCGCTGCGGCAACGAACCCGCCCCGCCCGAAGCGCTGCAACTTGTAGCGCTCGCTGAACGGCTTCCCGATGCCCTTGAATCCCTCCGGCCAGACACCAACGATCTCACCGCGTTCGAGCAGCCGCTCCGCATCGGGCGTGCAGGCAAGGGTGTGGCCGGCCTTGCGGGCGATCTCTCCGAGGAACGGGGTCTGGAACACGAGGTTCGCGCCGAGCATGCGCAGGTGCCGGTGCGCGGGATGATCATCAAGGAGCGCCACCTGGGTCATGACGGAGTCGAAGGCGACCGTGCCCGAGTGATTCGCGACGACGAGGGCGCCCGAGTCGTCCGGGATGTTCTCGAGGCCGGAGGCCTCGACCCGGAACCACGATCGGTACAGCGGACGGACAAGGGCCATGAGGACGTTCTCGGTGAGGTCCGGGTCGAAGCCGAACTCGTCGACCTCGTAGTCGCCGCTTCGGCGACGCTGCACGAACTCCCAGGCCTCTTCGGCGAAGGCGCGAAGGTCATCGGGCAAGGAGGTGAACTCGGCTGGGAGCGCCCGCTGCTGCTGCTCGCGAGCCGGTGCGGCCGCTGGCTGGGGCCCGGTATTGCCGACGAGGCGCGCGGCCTTCGACGGCGAAAGCCTGCCGCCGTCGCCGATTGGGATGACCTGGGCATCAGGCAACGTCGATCATCTCCTCGTCACGAGCCAGGAACTCGTCGAAGGCAGCGTGCGTGCTGTAGGCCGGGATGAAGCCAAAGGTGCGGGCCACAAGGGAGGTATCGAGGACCCGGCCATACGTGATGAACCTGACCTGCTCGTACGAGAAGTCAAGAAGGCCGGCCCGAGAAAGGCTGCGCCCGACCGGGGTGAGGAGGAACTCAGGAAGGGCAACGCGTGGGCGCCCGGTCATGCGAATCGCCTGCGACAGGGTCAGCGCGCCGGGGCCGGCGACATTGAAGGTTCCCACCTGACGATCGTGCACCGCTCGGCGCAGGATCTCCAGTCCATCGTCGACGTGGACAAACTGCAGGCGCGCATCGAAGCCGAGGACGGTTGGGATAACCGGCAGGGAAAAGTACGCCGTCATTGCCGTCTCGATGCCCGACCCCATGAAGTTCGCGAACCGGAACGTCGACACGGTGACATCTGGCCTCCGGCGCCCGAAACCACGAACATAGCCCTCGACCTCCGAGGAATCCTTGGGCCAGCCCGCGGTCGGAGCGTGCTTGGGCTCCATGTCCTCGGTGAACATCGCCGGGTCCTTCGCCCCGCATCCGTAGACACCCGATGTCGACTTCACGACGAGGCTTTGCAGGCTCGGGGTTCGCTGGCAGGCAGCAAGGAGTTGCATGGTGCCGATGACGTTGATTTCTTTCATCGTGCTCCGGCCACCGGCCTGCTTGGGGGTCGCAATGACCCCCATGTGCACGACCGTATCGACCTTCGCATCAGCCATGACCTTTGCGATGACCGGATTGCGGATATCAGCGCGAACGAAGTCAGTTCCGGGTATCGCCACGACCGGGGGGACGACATCGACGCCGATCACTCGATCGACGTCGGCCTCAGCTCCGAGAATCTCGGCGATGCGACTTCCGAGGTAGCGGGATACGCCCGTCACCAGAACAATGCGACCCATGGTGCCCCCTCACAGCAGGCCCCTCCGGGGCGGAGGGCGAACCGCTACTTCTTGTTGCGGCGCTGGACTCGCGTGCGTCGAAGCAGCTTGCGGTGCTTCTTCTTAGCCATCCGCTTGCGACGCTTCTTGATGACTGAGCCCATTAATGAATCCTCGCGTTGGTTGGTGGCAGCGGACAGCCCGCTGAGCACGACGTCTTATTCACGATGCGAAAGGGAGCCTATCGCCGTGCGGGGATGCTCCGGTGACCGGTCTGGCCGCCAGCGCTTTGCGCCCCGATGGATCTGGTCAGGCAGTCTCGACAAATGAGTCGCGAAGGTAGTCGTGAACCGCCTGCTCCGGCACTCGAAAGGACCGCCCGACACGCACGGCGGGCAGCTCGCCACCATGCACGAGGCGGTACACCGTCATCTTCGAGACGCGCATGACTGCAGCTACCTCGGCAACGGTAAGGAACCGCACCTCGGAGAAGGCACGATCGGGGGTCGTTGACATCTGGCACCGAACTTCCTGCTCAACGAACCGCACCGGCTTCCCCTCCGGTGAGCAACAGCTGTCGAACGTATCGAAGATTAGTGGCGAACGGGGCCACTGGGGAAGTTGGTTTGCCAGATTGAGAGCAAATAGGCACAAACTCAGGCCCCACGAGCTAGTTCCAACCCCCCGGCTCGGCGACGAGCCCCCAGTACGGGAAGCACGCCTCCCGCGTCGCGAGGATGGCAAGGTCAACGTGGTCATCCCGGTCGAACCCATCGTCACACGCCTTCGGCCATGGGTGATGACCATCGGTCATCAGCTCCGGCGCTGACCGGCCGAGCGCCGACGTCACGTAGTCGGCAAAGGCCTGCGGCACCGGCGCCGAAGGATCGATGCGATGCCCGGTTGCCTCGGCGATGAGGTGGGTCCAGGCGCGCGGCACGACGTTGACCCACTCATAGCCACCGCCGCCAACGGCAAGCCACCGACCGGCCGCATAGCGGTGGGCCCAACGGTGGAGAGCCTCGTAGCTCATCCGCTGCCCATCAATGGTCATTGTGAGATTCGCGAGCGGGTCCTCGAGGTGGGAGTCGACGCCCAGCTGGGTCACGAGCACCTGCGGGGCAAAGGCACCGAGGAGATCCGGCACCACCGCGTGGAGGGCTCGCAGGAAGCCCTGGTCTCCCGTGCCGGCTGGAAGGGCAACATTGACGGCCGTGCCGAGCGCGCCCGGCCCGCCCATCTCCGTCGGCCAGCCGGTGCCGGGAAAGAGCGTTGCCGGGCTCTCGTGGATCGAGATGGTCATGACGCGCGGATCGTCCCAGAAGATCGCCTGGACACCGTCACCATGGTGGACGTCGACATCGACATAGGCGACCCGTTCGATGCCCTGATCCAGCAGCCAGGCGATCGCCACCCCGATGTCGCTGTAGACGCAAAAACCCTCGGCCGCGCCCGGCATCGCATGATGCAACCCGCCGGCGAGGTTCACGGCGTGCTCGACCCGGCCCTCGAGGAGCGCCCGGGCACCGGTGAGGCTAGCCCCCGCGACTCGCGTGGACGCCTCATGCATGCCGGCGAAGACCGGGGTATCGGAGGTACCGAGCCCGCGGCGAAGGTCGACCTGACGGGGATCCGCGGACGCGCGCTGCACCGCCTCGATGTAGCCGGGCTCATGGACCCGAAGCAGGTCCTCGAGCTCGGCAAGGGGAACCGGGCCGAGCATCTCGACATTCGGGTGGTCGAACAGGCCGAACTCGCGTGCCAGGCGCATCGCGAGCTCGACTCGGATCGGCGCCAGAGGGTGCCCGGGGCCGAAGTCATACGCGCGCAGTCGTTCGTCCCAGACAACGCCAACGCGCTCGCTCATTCGCCTATCCCTTCGACAGTTCTCGGCTGCGATCACGTGCCGATTCGATTGCCGTGCGCACGGAACGCTGCACGTCCTCGGCATCGAGCACGGCGATTGCTGCCGCAGTCGTGCCGCCCGGCGAGGTCACCTTTGCTCGCAGTGCAGCCGGCTCCTCGCCACTTGCCTCGAGCAGCCTCGCTGCCCCAAGGAGCGTGTGGACAACCGACGCGCGGGCGGTATCCGGTGGCATCCCGAGTTCGCAGGCGCCATCGATCATCGCCTCAGCGAGATAGAACAGGTACGCCGGACCACTGCCCGACACTGCCGTCACGGCGTCTTGCAGGGCCTCAGGGACCTCCACAACGACCCCGACGGACGAGAGCAGGTCGCGCGCCTGATCGAGGGCCTCGGGGGTGCACCGAGCTCCTGCGCTGATCCCGGTCACTCCGCTCTCGATCTTCGCCGGCGTATTCGGCATCGCGCGCACGACGTTTGCGAACGGCATGGACGACTCGAGGAGTTCAGTCGTGATGCCGGCCGCAATCGAGATGACGAGGGATCCGGGCTCGATGCTCGAGGCGATGTCGGCGACGAGACCCCTGATGTCCTGCGGCTTCACGACGAGGATCACCACATCGGAGCCAGCACAGGCCGCTGACGGCTCCTCGACGAGCACCCCGAGCCGTTCGACGAGCTCGGCAGCCCGCTCGGGCCGCTTCTCAGCGACGACAACGGTCGGCGGCGGAGACAGCCGCCGCTGGAAACCGACGATGAGGGCCTCACCCATGACCCCGCCGCCGAGCACCGCAATCCTGGTCATGTGCGCACCTCCATATCTCAGGCGCCGGGCAGAAGCACGCGGACCGCCGACGCCAGACCGCTCGGGCGCTTCGCCAACCCTCCCACGAGTCGACCGAACCACTCGGGACCGAAGGGAACGAACACGCGCACATGTTCACCTGCGTCGACAAGTCGCTGCTGAAGGTGCTCGGCCCGACCGAGATACATCGCGAACTCGTAGCTCCGCGGCTCCCGTTGGTAGCGCCCAGCCAGAGCCTGGACGATCTCGACGAGGCGCGGGTCATGGGTCGCGAATGAGGGCTCGGCTGCCTCCCCGCGGGCAAGGAGCACCTTGGCGCATCGCACAAATGACTTGTCGACTTCAACGGAATGGTCAAAGCGGCCCGACTCATTCGGCGCCGCCGCAGTGCCCTCCTTAACCAGCCGGACCCGGCCACCCATCTGAGCGCAGTCTCGTTCGGTGCGCCGCAAGGAAGTCTGAAGGCCGATGCCGACGTCACGCCCG
>CALPZT020000025.1 GCA_943328365.2 Bifidobacterium breve
CGGCGTCGATCTCGTCGGCCTCATCATCGCCGACAACGGCATCGGCATGGCTGCCGGCTCCATGCCGGGCATCGGTAGCGACCTCTTCACGTCACTCGCCTACGAATGGGCAAGCGAGTCCTCGCCGCGCGGCACCACCATCACCGCCGACCTCACCTGGTCGCCCGCGGCTATCCCTCAGGCCTCCCCGCACTGACGAGGCAGGCCCGCCCCGCAACTCCCGGCCACTCCGGTGAATCTGGGCCGCTCCGGCGAATCTGCACCTCGAAAACACGCGAGTTGACCCCTTGACGGCCACTCGGAGAGTTTCGGGGTGCGTCTGGTCGGCGGGCGGCCGGATTTCGTGACGGGTGGGACGCGTGGGGCTCGGCGGTCGAGACGGTCGCGCTGGACGACACCGCGGCGCTGGCAGCGCGAGTGCAGCGCGCGCGTCGGCAGCCGGATGCGGGATGCTTGGGCCATGAAGATTGCAGTCACCGGCGCGTCCGGGCTCATCGGCTCCGCCCTCGTCCCCCATCTGCGCACCCAGGGCCACGAGGTCGTGCGCCTCGTGCGCCGGCCGAGCACGGCCGCCGACGAGATCACGTGGGACCCAAAGGCCGGCACCGTCGACCTCGCCAAGCTCCAGGGCACCGAGGCCGTCGTGCACCTCGCGGGCGCCGGGGTCGGCGACCATCGCTGGACCGATGACTACAAGCGTCAGATCCTCGACAGCCGAGTTGATGGCACCCGCACGATCGTCGAGGCAATCACGAAGCTCGACACTCCGCCGAAGGTCCTCGTGTCCGGCTCCGCGATCGGCTGGTACGGCGAGACCGGCGACCGGCGCGTCGACGAATCCGACCCTGCCGGCACCGGCTTCCTCGCCGATGTCGTCCGCGCGTGGGAGGCAACCGCCGACCCTGCTGAGCAGGCCGGCATCCGCGTCGTTCATGCACGCACCGGCCTCGTCGTCGCGAAGGAGGGTGGCGCCTGGGCCCGCATGTTCCCGCTGTTCAAGCTCGGCCTCGGCGGCAAGCTCGGCTCGGGCCGCCAGTACTGGTCGTGGATCTCGCTGCGCGACGAGGTGCGCGCACTTGAGTACCTCATTGCCAATGAGACGATCACCGGCCCGGTGAACCTCACCGGACCGAACCCGGCCACGAATGCCGAGGTCACCGCGGCCATGGGCGAGGTGCTCGGCCGGCCGACCCTGCTGCCCGCCCCCGCCTTCGCGCTCAAGGCGGTGCTCGGCGAGTTCTCGACCGAGGTGCTCGGGAGCGCGCGGGTCGTCCCCGCGGTGCTCGAGCGCTCCGGTTTCGTATGGGACGACCCGACCATCGCCAATGCGATCCGCACCGCGCTCGAGAGCGCGAAGCACGCTCGGCTCGGCGGCAAGTAGCACATGGCCGACCGGGTCGATGCCATCGTCGTCGGGGCCGGGCTGGCAGGGCTTTCGGCTGCCAGGCAACTCGCGATCCACGGGCTCGATGTCGTCGTGCTCGAATCGTCGGACGAGGTCGGCGGGCGGGTGCGCACCGATCGCGCCGGTGGCCTGCAGCTCGACCGCGGATTCCAGCTCTTCAACCCCGCCTACCCGGAGGCCGCGCGGGTGCTCGACTACGCGGCCCTCGACCTCAAGCCGCTCGTCCCGGGGGTCATCGTCTCGCATACGAATGGACGCAGCACCCGGCTCGGTGACCCTCGCCGCAAGCCCGGCTGGGCCATCGATGCGATCGGCCCGGCGACCGGCTCCCTGCTGAGCAAGGCCCGGTTCGCGAAGCTCGCCTGGCAGGCATCGCGCACGCCGGTGCGCACCATCATCGAATCCATTGACACGACCACCGGCGAGAAGCTTCGCGCTGCCGGCATCGATGAGCGCTTCATCGAGCAGGTGCTGCGCCCGTTTCTCACGGGCGTCTTCCTCGAGCAAGACCTCGCCACTTCGCGCCGCTTCCTCGACCTCGTGCTCCGGTCGTTCGTGCGCGGAGTGCCGTCAGTGCCTGCGCGCGGCATGCAGGCGATCCCCGAGCAGCTGCGCGACAGCCTGCCGGTTGGCAGTGTGCGGCTCAATACCCCCGTGTCGCAGGTCTCCTCCGGCTCCGTCGTCGCCGGCGATGCGAGCATCGCGTGCCGCGCCGTCATCGTCGCGACCGACCCGGTAGCCGCCGAGCACCTCGTGACCGGGGTGAGCGCCCCCAAGGGCAACTCCGTGACGACCTGGTACCACCTCGCGCCTGTCGATCCGCAGTCGCTCACCGGCGGCGATGCCGTCCTCGTCGTCGACGGCGATCGCCGCGGCCCGGTGGTGAACACCGTCGTCCTGACCCATGCCGCACCCGCCTACGCGAGCGACGGGCGAGTGCTCGTGTCGTCGTCCGCACTTGGTACCCACGACACAGTCGCCGACGAAGCCAGCGTGCGCGCCCACATCGCGCTGCTCTACGGCACGAGCACCCGAGACTGGGAGTCCGTCGGCGCCTACGCGATCCCGTACGCGCTGCCCGCAATGGTGCCCCCGCTCGATGTTCGCAAGCCCGTCGATCTCGGCAGTGGTCTCTTCGTCGCGGGCGACCATCGCGACACCGCCTCGATCCAGGGCGCGATGGTGAGCGGACGCCGCGCCGCCGACGCCGCGCTCGCCCACCTCGGCGTTCAGCCCATCGGATCTAGGATCGGCTCATGAGCGCTCCGGCACGACTCGGTATCGAGGTGCGCGAGGTCGGCTTCGGCAGCGACGCTGTCGAATACCTCACCGGCTGGGAGCTCCAGCGCACGGTCCACGCGCAGGTCGTTGCGGGCGAACTCCCCGACACCGTCCTCCTCCTCGAGCACGAGTCGGTCTACACCGCCGGCCGCCGCACCGAACCATTTGAGCGCCCCCTTGATGGCACTCCGGTCGTTGATGTCGATCGCGGCGGCAAGATCACCTGGCACGGCCCGGGGCAGCTCGTCGGCTACCCGATCGTGCGACTGCCCGACCCCATCGACGTCATCGCGCATGTCCGCCGGATCGAGGCGATGCTCATCGAGGTCTGCTCAGAGCTCGGGGTGGCCACCCAGCAGGTGGGCGGACGCAGCGGCGTATGGGTGCCGGCCGATGGCCGCGGCCCCGACCGCAAGATCGCCGCGATCGGCATCAGGGTGACCCAGGGCGTGACGATGCACGGGTTCGCGCTCAACTGCGACAACGACCTGGCATTCTTCGACCGCATCGTCCCGTGCGGCATCCGCGATGCAGAGGTCACGACCCTCACCCGCGAGCTCGAGCGAGGGGTCACGGTCGCCGAGGCCCTCCCCCTCGTCATCAAGCGCCTGCCCCAGCTCGTTCACGGCATAGGCTGAACTACGTGACCGAGGTGACCGACGTGACCGACACCGTGTTCGCAGGCACGAACCCCGAGGGCCGCCGGCTGCTGCGCATCGAAGCGCGCAATGCCCAGACCCCCATCGAGCGCAAGCCCGAGTGGATTCGCACGCGGCTCAAGACCGGCCCCGAGTACCTGCAGATCAGCGAGCTCGTGAAGAGCGAGGGCCTTCATACCGTGTGCCAGGAGGCGGGCTGCCCGAATATCTACGAGTGCTGGGAGGACCGCGAGGCCACCTTCCTCATCGGCGGTGAGCAGTGCACCCGGCGCTGCGACTTCTGCCAGATCGACACCGGCAAGCCGGCACCCCTCGACACCGACGAGCCGCGCCGGGTCGCCGAGTCGATCCGCACGATGAACCTGCGCTACGCGACCATCACCGGTGTCGCCCGCGACGACCTGCCCGATCAAGGTGCATGGCTCTACGCCGAGACCGTCCGCATGATCAAGGAGCTCAACCCGAGTACCGGCGTCGAGGTGCTCATCCCCGACTTCTCCGGGGTTCCCGTTCTGCTGCAACAGGTATTCGATGCCCAGCCGGCCGTCCTCGCCCATAACCTCGAAACCGTGCCGCGCATCTTCAAGGGCATCCGCCCGGCCTTCTCGTACGAGCGAAGCCTCGACGTCCTCACCCAGGCGAAGGCAGCCGGCATGATCACGAAGAGCAACCTCATCCTCGGCATGGGCGAGGAGATCAGCGAGGTCGAGCAGGCGCTCGCCGACCTCCATCACGCCGGGTGCGATCTCATCACCATCACGCAGTACCTCCGGCCATCGCCGCGGCATCATCCGGTGAGCCGCTGGGTCCGTCCGGAGGAGTTCGTTGCGCTCTCGGACGTCGCGACGCAGATCGGCTTCGCCGGCGTGATGAGCGGGCCGCTCGTGCGCTCGAGCTACCGGGCCGGCCGGCTCTTCGAGCAGGCATCGGCGGCAACCCGATGAGCCCGCTCGTCGTCGCCACCCATGTGTGGCCCAAGGGTGATGAGACACCGCGCCCCTGCGACGTCCTCGAACTCGACTTCGGCGGAGCGATCGGCGACCGCCACTACGGGCTCACCATGAAATCCGATGCCCGCCAGAAGGATGTATTCCCTCGCGGTACCGAGATCCGCAACCACCGTCAGGTCTCGATCGTCGACCTCGCCGAGCTCGCGGTCATCGCCCAGAGCATGGGCATCGCCGAGATCGCCCCGGGACTCATCGCCGACAACATCTGCACCGAGGGCATCGAGCACCTCACGCAGCTGCCGCATATGACGAGGCTCATCTTCGAGGGCGGCGCCGTGCTCATGCTCGGCGGCGAGAACTTCCCGTGCACGATCGCGGGGGCAATGGTCAGCGCCGTGCACGGAACCGCGAAGTCGAAGTTCCCGAAGGCAGCCATGGGCCTGCGAGGCGTCACCGGCTGGGTCGAGCACCCCGGCCTCGTGCGCCCGGGCACGGCCATCGAGGTCCGAACCCCCTGATCCTCGGCTATCGGGGCGATGTGCCCTCACCAGCCGTCAGCTTTCGGCCTATCCTTGGCACATGCTGACGAAGATCCGCTCAACCCTCTCCTCGCTCGCCCAGAACTGGAAGATGACCCAGAAGGCCTACCCGGCCCTCGGGTTCGAGGTCGCCGGGCTCTTCATCGGCGCCGCGCTCATCGTCGGCATCCCGGTCGTGATCTTCGTGAACACCGTCACCGGCGTGCTCGTCTCGATCCCGGTGGGCCTGCTCGCCGCGACCTTCTGGTTCAGCCGCCGCGCGATGAAGGCCGCCTACCGTCAGATCGAGGGCCAGCCGGGCGCGGCCGCCGCGGTCATTCAGTCGCTGCGCGGTGGCTGGCTCTGCACCCCGGCCGTCGCCGTGAGCAAGAACCAGGACATGGTGAGCCGGGTCGTCGGCAAGCCCGGCGTCATCCTCGTCTCCGAGGGCCCGTCATCGCGCGTCACCCAGATGCTCGCGAACGAGCGCAAGAAGACCGCCCGCTGGGTGCCCGACATCCCGATCTACGAGATCCAGGTCGGCGACGAGCCCGGCCAGATCGGTCTCACGAAGCTGCAGAAGCAGATGACGAAACTGCCGCGCAACCTGCGCGGGGGCGAGATCACGAACGTGCGCCGGCGCCTCGATGCCGTGAGCCAGTCCGGTGGCGGCCTGCCGATCCCCAAGGGACCAATGCCGACAAGCTCGAGGTCAGTGCGCCGCCAGCGCTAGCCGGGCTGGCGTGCGATCGCGCCGGTGACCACGAAGTCGTTCCAACCACCGCCAACGTCCATGGCCTTTGGCGAGCTTCCGCTCGTCACGGGCGACGAAACCCATATGGCGTCAGTACCGCCCTCGCAGGCCATGAGCACCTGAAGCGTGTTGCCCGTCTCATCAGCACTGATTCTCGCTCTCCCGGAAGCGCTGACACCGTGGATGACGTGATTCGAATCCATGGCGAACAAGACCCTTGACGGCTGGCTCCAGCCACCGCCCGTGGCCTTGCCGGCCGCGCATGCAGCCGCATGGTCGCCGCAGTCGCGCCACTCTTCCCACGCGACCCCGGCCTGCCCCTTCGCCTTGCGGACAGTGAGCCGGTACTGCCAGTCGACTTCCTGCCCGGCCTCGTAGCCGGACAGCTCGCCCAGCCATACCCCGAGCACGTCCTTGGCCTCGGTGATCGGTCCTGGTGCCGGCGCCGCGCCCGCCGGCACTCCGCCGCCCACGGACACCGCCACCGCCACCGCTCCCGCACCCAGCGCGGCCAACGCCCGACTCGTGAACCTGCTCATCAGAACTCCTCATCGTCTGCTGTGTGCTCGCCTTCACGATTGATGGCGCGCTCAGTGTCAGTGCTAGCTGGTCTGGCGGGTCATCGAACCGGTGACCGCGAAGGCCTGCCACATCTCAGCGCCCATGGCCTTCGGTGTGCTTCCGCTTGTCACGGGCATCGCTGTCCACTCGGATTCGGAACTGCCCTGGCAGACCTTGACGAGATCAAGAGTATTCCCAGTCTCATCGGGGGTGAGCGTCACGAACCCGCTCATGCTGACGCCGTGGATGACGTGATCCGTGCCCATCGCGAACAGCACCCTGGCGGGCTGACTCCAGCCACCACCAGTGGTCTTGCCCGCGGCGCATGCGGCGGCATGGTCGCCGCAGTCGCGCAACTCGCCCCACGCAACCCCGGCCTGGCCCTTCGCCTTGCGGACGGTGAGCCGGTACTGCCAGTCGACCTCCTGGCCCTCCTCGTAGCCGGACACCTCACCCAACCAGACCCCCAGCACGTCCTTGGCCTCGGTGATCGGCCCCGACGCCGGTGCCGCCCCTGCCGGCACCCCGCCACCAACCGCCAGCACCACGGCGAACGCCCCTGCACCGACCGCGGCCAACGTCCTACTGCGAAACCTGCTCACCTGAACTCCTCAATGTCTGCTGGTTGCTCACCATCGGAGTTGATGGCGCGCTGAAACTGGACTGGCCGTCAGGATCTGATGTCACCCGTGGTCTGGGCAACGAACCGTGCTGCCGGACCCGACATATGCACCGACCCACGCCGTCATCGACGTCTGCCTCGAGGCGGCCGGTGACTGTGCGGATGTCGCAGGTGCCGGAGTGGCCGTCCAGTTCTCTTGCTGCCCGGCCGACAGCACGACGGCTGTCATCCCGTCCTCGCCCGGGGTCAGCATGAGCGTGCCGGTAGCGCCAACTCCGTGCACGACACCCTTGGCATCCATCGCGAGCAGAACCCGTGACGGCGCAGTCCAGCCATCGCCGGTCACCTTGCCCGCCTTGCACTCGGCTGCATGGTCAGCGCAGTTGCGCCACTCCTCCCACGCCACCGCGGCCGACCCCTTCACCTTGCGGAAGGTGAGCCGGTGCTGCCAGTTGACCGGCTGCCCCTCCTGGAAGCCGGCCAGTGACGTCAGCCATGCGCCTTTGAGGTCCTGCATGGAGTCGACCTGCCCCGACGATGGCACTGCGCCAGCCGGCACCGCAGCACCCAAGGACGCCACCACCGCAAACGCACCGAACGCGGCCAGCGTCCGACTTCGTAATCTGATCATGAGTACTCCTCGAGGGCATAGGCCGCCTGCGACGGCGGGTTCAGGCAAGCGCAGATCGCGATCATCCTTTCAGACGCAGTCGAGCCTCGCTTCGTTCCAACGAGGCCTCCACTCCCAGATTTCAAGGGCCGTGGGTCACCGGGCTGCTGCGGGTGCCACGGTCGGAGGATCACGGTTTAGGGGCGAACGTCATCGTGCAGGACGACCCGCGACAGTTCGATGCCTGAGGCCGACCGCCAGAAGTGGAGGCGTCTCGCTGCCGGCGTGCTCGTCTGAAGCGCGACCCGCCAGCAGGTCGCGCCGCCCCTCCGGACAATCGGCTCTTCACCCCCGGCGCCCATTCTCAGCGGATGCATTCGCCGGGATGCGTTCGACTCAGCCAGACCGGTGAGCACCTCTACGACAACGCCCGCAACCTTGGCCACTGAGATGCCCTCCATGTTGCCGAGCGAGTCGAGGAACTCAGGCCCGATCGAGTAGTCCCCGAGCGGGCGGGCTGCCTTCTCTCCAGCAGGGATGCGATGCACCCATGCTGAGTAGACCTGCCACCGAAACTCCTCCTCGGGGTCGATGAACACCACGCCCGAAGCCGAAGCGACTCCGGTGCGCTCGCGGGTGAGCGTGGTGCGGTGACGGGTCTTGAGTCTTGAGAGCTCGTCGTCCTGCCGCTCACTACGGCGACGCAGTTCCGAGGCTTCGGTCTCAAATCTCAGCAGTTCCGCAGCCATGAGTCGGATTCGCTCCTCGGCGGCATTCGCTCGTTCCTCGTGGGCTGCCAGGCTCGCACGGGCCGCGTCGAGGCTCAGACTCATGGTCTGGACGGCACTGAGCCCGCCCCGAAGAGGGGCTCCAGCACCCATGTTCGACGGGGCCGGTCGGCTCGCGCCCGGACGCAGGTCAAGGGGTGTCGCCTGACGCGCAACGGGCAGTGCCGGATGAACGAACGAAAGTGGCACGGCCGACGCGACAAGGGTCTCCATGGCCCGCTCTGGAGAGCCTCGGTCGAGCCCGCCATGATCATCGTCCAGCTCGGGCTCGAGCACCGGCCACGCCAGCCAGGCAGGGCCTCCCGGCCAGACCGAGAGCGCGGGCCTGGTGAGGTCACCCTCGTCGACACCAATCATGGAGAGCGTGAGCGTGCCATCGGTCGCAAACCCCACTCGGGCGAGCACCACTTCGTCGGCTGAGAGGAGGTCGCAGAGGTCGTCCTCCTCGCTACCGGTCACCCGCTCGCGCAGGAGTGTCACGGACGAGCCGGGCAGCACGTCGACGCTGCAGGACGAGAAATCAACGCTCGTCACGAACACCGGGAGAACATCGTCGACCTGCAACTCCTCCAGCCGGGGTGCTGCATGCGGCAAATGCGCGCCTACGTCGAAAAGGCCCGTCTCCGCAAAGTGCTCGCCTTCGACAACCATGCCCCGCGTGAAGATCCGGGAGGCAGGCACCCCCGGGAGGATCTTCGCCGACTTGATCGCGGCGTATCGCCCATCAGCCATCCGAACAATTGCCTCGGTGTCCGTCGGCGTTCCCTGGACGACGGCGGTTGCGAGCGATGATCGGCCCGCAGGCGAAGCACTGCCGTACCCGGCACGGGCAGCGGCTGAGAATGCGTCATGGATCAAGCGCGTGGTCGCTCGCGCGGCCTCCTGGACAGTGGAGCCAAAGCGCAGCGGCGAGCGCCCGAGGTCAGCCAGCCAGTCAAGCCCCGCCGGGTAGACGCGCCCGGCACCCCCGTAGACATGAGTGCCCGGTGTCATCGACGACGCGAACTCCCAGGATGGGTCGCCTGTGGGCATGACGAGCACATCGGCGAAATCCCCGACCTCGTGGTCAACGCGCTCGACATCGATGAGCGGCTCGGCTGAGCCACTCGGGGCCGTCACCACGATGACGATGCGATCCCGGCTTGCATCGTTCAATCGCGCTGCGAGCGCCCTGCTCGCGTCTCCGCTCAACACAGCACTTATCGGCAAATACTCCCCCTCCCACGTTTTTTTGCGAGGTTACCCCCGACCTCCGACAATGAGCCTCGAGCGCCTCCTCTGCTCACGCCATGTCTGATCTCAAGCGCAACCTCGGTGTTCTCGGCGCCATCGCCATCTCGCTCGCCGCAATGGGGCCGACGATGTCGGTCAGCCTCAACCCGCAGGCCATCGCCGAGCAGGTCGGACCTGCGGTGCCCACGTCGTTCGTCCTCGCGCTCATCCCCCTGCTGCTCATCGTGGGGTCGTTCGTACTGCTGACGCGGCGTCGTGCCAGCGCAGGCTCGGTGTTCGGCCTCGTCGGTGCAGAGATCGGGCCCCGATCGGGCACGGCTGCCGCCATCTGGCTCATTGCCGCCTATGTAGCGTCCGCCGCCATCACGGCACTGTCCTTCGGCATCTTCACGACGACCCTGCTGCAGGAGTACGGCTGGGCATCATCCCCGGGGTGGCTGCCGATTCTCCTTGCCCTCATCGTGCTGCCCATCACCGCCTATCTCGCTGGCCGCACCATGCGATCGCTGGGCCACGCGCTGCTCCTCCTCGAAGGTCTCACGATGGTGGCGATCCTCGCGGTCTCGGTCATCGCCCTCGTCCGCCTGCTCACCTCCGGCGGACCCCAAGGCCAGACCGTGGATTGGTCGGCGTTCCGGTTCGAGGGTGTCTCGGCCGGTGCAATCTCGCTGGCACTCACCTTCGCGCTGCTCTCCAGCGCAGGGTTCGAGGGAGCCGCGTCGCTCGGAGAGGAGACCCGCAACCCGCGCAGGGCGATCCCGCGCGCCCTCATCTGGACCATCCTGCTCACGAGCGCCTTCTTCATCTTCGTCACGACCGTTGCCGTTTGGGCGTTCGGCGTGGGCCCGACGGCGATGGCGAAGTTCGTCGCCAGCGGCTCGCTCCCCGCTGACATCGCCAACCTTTACGTCGCCGATGGCATGGGCGACGTCATCACGGCCGGCGGGGCAATCTCGTCATTCGCCTGCATGATCGGCGCTCAGGTCGCGGGAGGACGCATCATCTTCGCCCTGTCACGCGCCGGGGTCGGACAGCCCCGGCTGCGCCAGCTCTCAGCGCACGGCACGCCGGTTGCGGCAAGCCTCGTCGTCGGCATTGCCTCGATCACCTTCCTCGCCTTCGCCGTGCTCGTTACCGCCGGCGCACCCTTCTCGGCCTTCGAGCTCACGAGCGACGTCGCAG
>CALPZT020000026.1 GCA_943328365.2 Bifidobacterium breve
GTAGCACCAGGCCGGGTAGACGAGACCCATCGTCTTGTCGTCGACGCCGAACTTCGACTGGTACGCGGCGCGGAAGGCCTTGTCCTCATCACTCGAGTTTCCGGTACCGATAACGGTTCCCCAGACGAACCCCTCAGCCGAGTCACCGGCGATTTCGAGGTACTCAGGCTGCGAGGGGCCGTACTGCAGGTAGACGAGCGAGCCGTCAACCGGTGCTGCAGCGAACTGCTGCGAGAATGACGCGAGCTCTGCACCAATCCAGTGATCGACCATGATCGTTCCGGCGTCATTCGCCGCAAGCTTCTGCAGCACCGGCGACCAGTCCTTGGTGCCTGCCGTGATGTCGATGACCTCGCCAAGCTCCCAGGCACCCTCGCTCGCTGCGATCGCATCGATCGTCGCCTGCGCGATGTTCTGGTTGTAGGCGGTGTCGCCCCTGACAATGTCGACCTTGTTGTTCTTCGGGGTCCACTTCCCTGAGTCCTTCAGCTGGCTCAGGAAGGTGACGAATCCGCTGCCGTAGTAGGTCTCCGCGGGATCGACGAAGTAGTTGCCGTACTTGGCTGGGTCACCGGCCCGGATGTTCTGGGCGTCGATGTTCGTGTCGCCGCTCATGTACGGGGCACCGTACGGGCCGGCAACCTCCATGGCTGCGGGCGGAATGATGACGAACGGGCTCACCAATGCGCTCACACCATCGCCAGTGAGCTTCTGGAAGCCGGCGGTGATGCCCTCGGGGGTGAGGATGTCGATGTCGGTGACATCCAGCTCGATCGGTCGGCCGTTCACGCCACCGTTGGCGTTGATCGTCTCCTGGGCGAGGATCGCGCCATTCCAGCAATCCTTGTGGTCGGCGATGCCGGCGGGGCCCGACTGCGCAATCGGCATGCCGATCACAATCGGCTCTCCGCTGGCTGCGCCACCCTCAGCCGGTGCGGCAGTGGGTGCGGCGGACGCGGCAGGCGCGGCCGACTCGGTTGCGGTTTCTGAGCTGCCGCCGCACGCGGCGAGCAGCAGTGTTGCGGTCGCGACAGTCGCCGCGAGGGTGGTCAATCGAGTGCGTTGCATGAAGCCTCCAGTCCTAGGCAGAGCGCACGAGGGCGCCCGGGTAGCCAAATGATCGCGACAGAACGGCGCCACCGCTATCCGTATTTCTACCCATTTGCAGCCGGATCGCGGCGCTCCATGTTTCTGTTTGGTTACGAACGATCGGAACGGGCATGTTTCGCTGCGAGACGCAGGTGGAGGATGTCACGATTCGCCTATGCCCGTCGTTGATCTCGAATCCGCCATCGGTGCGATGGGGACAATCTCGGCCATCGCCTCAGACAGCGGTCCGGTCAATGAGCGTGGCAGCGCTGTCCTGGCGGAGTTGAAACGAATCATCCCCTTCGAGGCGGCTGAGATCTGCTCGATCAATCCACTCACCGGCGAATCCGTGCAGATTGCCTCCGAGGGGTACTCAGAGCAGGTGCTGAGCCATCTCCACAGCGCCGAGTTTCATGATCTGATGGAGTTGCTCGGCATCAGGAGCACTGGCCGGCCCGTCCGGATGCAAGACCTTCCCGGCGACCCGATGGATAACTGGGCAGTCGCCGATGTCCTCTACCCGGCCGGGTATGCAGAAGGCCTCACCATGTGCCTTCGAACCCCTGATGGACGAGTCACCGGAGTCATCAACCTCTCGACGCTTTCGACCGACCACCCGAGCGATATTGCACGTGACGCGGTCGCGCACCTGTGCGCCACGCTCGGGAATCTTGCCGACCCCCTTCAATCAGGCAAGTGGATCGCCATGCTGCTCGGCGCCGGAAGCATGGCCATCGGCCTCGATGGAGCCGGCTCGGCGATCAGCATCCCCGGGCTCACCGGCCACAAGTTGCTTACCGACGGCACGGAGTTGCTCGAGGTCGCCAAGGGCGCAGCTGTGCATAACTCCTGGGGATCATTCGTCTGGCCCGACGATGACGACTGGTTTCGCGTGCGCGTCGTTCCCTGCAAGGGCGAGCAGCCGATCATGACCGTGGTGAGCATGGACTCGATCGACATCGGGCCGCTGAGCAGGCGCGAACTCGAGGTGCTCACCCTCGCAGCGGAAGGCCTTTCCAATCAGGAGATCGGCGACGCGCTCGTCATCAGCAATCGGACTGTGGCCAGCCATGTCGAGCACATTCTCGACAAGCTCAGTGCCCCGAATCGTGCAGCGGCAGCTGCATACGCCCTTCGCGAGGGCCTCATTCTCGGGCGTGTGGTTCGTTACGACCGCTAGGGCCGGTGAACCTTTGTGGAGGTTAGGAGACTCGAACTCCTGACTTCTGCCTTGCAAAGGCAGCGCTCTACCAACTGAGCTAAACCCCCTCGACAGAACGAGGTCGTGCGTTGTGGTCGATATTTAATTATCCACGCGATCAGCGAAGGTCGGGCTCCGAGGTGGCCTCGGACCAGAGGTCCTGCTCAGCCTTGTGTGCGGTGACCTGTCGGTAGACGACATAGCCGACGCCGGCCAGGGCTGCGAGCAGTAGCAGTTTCTTCACGTGGGCCTAGGTGGACTTGAACCACCGACCTCTTCCTTATCAGGGAAGCGCTCTAACCAAGCTGAGCTATAGGCCCGCTGTGCGGGTGCGGTTGATCAGGTTACCGGACGATGGTGGGCGAGTACCAATCCCCCTCAATCAAGGCACCTCATCGCGTCATTGCCGGTCGGTCAGCACCACCTCGACACCACCGGTGAGCCCGACCGTGAGGTTGTACATGAACGCGAATATGGTCGCGAGTATTGACACGAGAATGACCTCAACGGAAGCCAGCACGATCGTGGCACCGAGCACTCGGCTGAAGTCGAGCACACTCATGAGGTCGAAGCTCGACTGTGAATTGCCGATGACCTCATTGACGTTTCTGGAGAGGGTTTCGAAGACGCCGAGCGAGCTCAGGGCAAACCACAGCACGCACACCGACACCACGATCACAATGCCCACGGCGATGGCGAGCATGAACGCCGCCTTTGCGACTGACCACGGATCAACCCGTGCGAGGTACAACCTCGCCTGTCGAGACCCGCTCACCATCTGCTGTGTCACGGCTGCTCCTCGCCCACGCTTGCCTCCTCCGCAGCACTGTCAGCAACCGCGTCAACGTCCGCCTCGAGAGGCATCTCATCGTCGTCAGTCTCCGTGCTTCGCGCCACAGCGACAACTGTGTCGTCACCGGTGAGGTTCATGAGGGTCACGCCCATGGTGTCGCGCCCTGAGGGCCGGATCTCCTCGACCTTCGTTCTGATGACGACGCCATTCGAAGCGATAGCGAAAATCTGGTCGCTTGCCTCACAGACCATCGCGCCTACGAGCGAGCCGCGAGCTTCGGTGAGCCGCATAGCGCGCACCCCGAGAATGCCGCGGCCCTTTGTCGCCCACTCAGAGACCGGGGTGCGCTTAGCGAACCCGCCATCGGTAATGGTCACGACGAAGGTGTCTGGGTGGACTACCTCCATTGACAGGAGGGAGTCGCCCCCGCGGAATCGCATGCCGATGACGCCGCCTGTCGCACGACCCATCGGCCTGAGTGTGTCGTCGTTGCCGGAGAATCTGGCCGACATTCCCTTGCGAGACACCAGGAGGAGTTCATCGTCGGTCGACACGAGCCGGGCGGAGATGAGCTCATCGTCGTCACCGAGGTTGATGGCGATGATGCCGCCCTGGCGATTCGTGTCGTAGTCGGCGAGCTTCGTCTTCTTGACCATGCCCTTGCGGGTCGCAAGGACGAGGTTCTCGCCCGCGGTGTAATTGTCGATCGCGAGCACCTGGGTGATTGCCTCATCCGGCTGGAAGGCCAGGAGATTTGCGACGTGCTGCCCGCGGGCATCGCGACCGGAATCGGGTAATTGGTAAGCCTTTGCCCGATAGACCCGACCCTTGTTCGTGAAGAACAGGATCCAGTGGTGGGTGGTGGTGACGAAGAGATGCTCCACCACATCGTCCTGCCGAAGGGCGGCACCCTTCACCCCTCGACCACCACGACGCTGCGCCCGGTAGAGGTCAGACTTCGTGCGCTTGGCGTATCCGCCCGAGGTGATCGTGACGACGACATCCTCGACCGCGATGAGATCCTCGTCGTTGACGTCGCCATCCCAGGCGATGAACTCGCTTCGGCGCTCGTCACCGTACTTCGCGGTGACCTCGGCCAGTTCTTCCGAGATGATCGACCGCTGACGGGCTTCGTCCGCGAGGATGTCGTTGTAGTCGGCGATCTTCGCGGTGAGTTCATCGAACTCGTCGATGATCTTCTGGCGCTCGAGTGCCGCGAGGCGACGCAGTTGCATGTCGAGGATTGCCGTCGCCTGAATTTCGTCGAGCTCGAGCAGGGCCATGAGCCCGGTGCGGGCATCTTCGACGGTGGCCGACGCGCGAATGAGCGCGATGACATCATCGAGTGCATCAAGTGCCTTGAGGTATCCGCGCAGGATGTGGGCACGCTCTTCTGCCTTGCGGAGGCGGTAGCGCGTACGGCGCTGCAGGACTTCGATCTGATGGGCGATCCAGTACCGGATGAACTGCTCGAGGGTCAGGGTGCGCGGCACCCCATCGACGAGCGCGAGCATGTTCGCACCGAAATTGTCCTGAAGCTGGGTGTGCTTGTAGAGCTGGTTGAGGACGACCTGGGCAACCGCGTCACGCTTCAGGTCGATGATGAGCCGCATGCCGGTGCGGGACGAGGAGTCATCGCGGATGTCGGCGATTCCGGTGAGTTTTCCCTCACCGACGAGTTCTGCGATGCGCAGGAGCAGATTGTCGGGGTTGACCTGGTACGGGAGTTCGGTGACGACCAGAATCTGCCGGCCGCGGGTGTCCTCATCAACCGTGACGACGGCGCGCATCGTGACCGAACCACGCCCGGTGCGGAAATAGTCGTCGATGCCCTTGCGTCCGACAATGAGCGCGCCGGTCGGGAAGTCGGGGCCCTTGACGATGCCGGTGAGCGCCGCCTGCCTGGTCTCACGATCAGCGTCTGGATTCGCCAACAGCCACTGGGCACCCTCGGCAACCTCGCGGAGGTTGTGCGGGGGAATGTTCGTTGCCATCCCGACGGCGATGCCGGAGCTGCCATTGACGAGGAGGTTGGGGAATCGGGCCGGCAGCACCCGGGGCTCCTGGGTGCGACCGTCGTAGTTTGGCCCGAAGTCGACGGTGTCCTCATCGATATCCCGAACCATCTCCATGGCAAGTGGCGCCATGCGGCACTCGGTGTAGCGCTGGGCGGCGGGCGGGTCGTTGCCGGGGGAGCCGAAGTTGCCCTGCCCCTGCACGAGTGGGTAGCGCAGTGACCACGGCTGCGCGAGACGGACAAGGGCGTCGTAGATCGCAGTGTCACCGTGCGGGTGGTAGCTGCCCATGACGTCGCCGACGACGCGTGCGCTCTTGGAGAAGTTGCGGTCGGGTCGGTAGCCCCCGTCGTACATGGCATAGAGCACCCGACGATGGACCGGCTTCAAGCCGTCGCGGACGTCAGGGAGCGCGCGAGAGACGATGACCGACATCGAGTAGTCGAGGTAGGACCGCTGCATCTCGGTCTGGAGGTCGACCGGCTCAATGCGACCGTGATGGCCCGGGCCCGTCTCTTCGACGGTCGTGGTGTCGTCAGGCACAGGAATCTCCGTTGGTCGATGTGCTAGATGTCAAGGAAGCGAACGTCGCGAGCGTTCTGCTGGATGAAGTTGCGGCGGGATTCGACGTCTTCGCCCATGAGCACGCTGAACATCTCATCGGCCTGGGCGGCGTCGTCAAGCGTGACCTGCAGCAGCACACGGTGCTCTGGGTCCATCGTGGTGTCCCAGAGTTCATCGGCATTCATCTCACCGAGGCCCTTGTAACGCTGGATGGCTTCGTCCTTTGGCAGCCGCCGGCCGGCAGCGAAGCCCGCCTCGACGATGACGTCGCGCTCGCGGTCGGTGTAGGCGAACTCGGCCTGCTCGCGTGACCACTTGATCTTGTACAACGGCGGCTGGGCCAGGAACACGTGTCCTTGATCGACGAGGGGGCGCATGAACCTGAACAGCAGGGTGAGGAGCAGGGTACGAATGTGCTGCCCGTCGACGTCAGCATCGGCCATGAGGACGACCTTGTGGTAGCGCAGTCGGTTGATGTCGAACTCGTCCTGCACCCCCGTGCCGAAGGCAGAAACGAGTGCTTGGACCTCGTTGTTCTGGAGCACCTTGTCGATTCGGGCCTTCTCGACGTTGAGGATCTTGCCGCGGATGGGCAAGATGGCCTGGCGCCTGGGGTCTCGCCCCTGACGTGCAGAGCCACCGGCCGAGTCACCCTCGACGATGAAGACCTCGCACTCCTCGGGATCACGGCTTGAGCAGTCAATGAGCTTGCCGGGCATGCCGGCGCCGCCGAGCAACCCCTTTCGATTACGGGCGAGGTCGCGTGCCTTGCGCGCCGCAATGCGCGCGGTGGCAGCATTCACTGACTTGCGCGCGATTTCCTTGCCCTCTGCCGGGTTCTTTTCGAACCATTCTCCGAGTTGATCATTGACGACCTTCTGGACGAAGGCCTTCATCTCGGTATTGCCGAGTTTTGCCTTCGTCTGACCCTCGAACTGCGGTTCGGTCATCTTCACGCTGATGATCGCCGTGAGACCCTCGCGAATATCTTCACCGCTGAGGTTCGTGTCTTTCTCCTTGAGGATGTTCCACTCGCGGGCGAACTTGTTCACGAGCGTGGTCATGGCAGCACGGAAGCCCTCTTCGTGGGTTCCGCCCTCAGTGGTGTTGATGGTGTTGGCGAATGTGTAGACGGACTCGGAATACGTGGTGTTCCATTGCATGGCCACTTCCGCGCTCATCCGATGGTCATCGGTCTCGGTTTCGAAGTAGATGACGCTTGGATTCGCGACACCCTTGCTCGCATTGATGTGACGTACGAAATCGGCGATACCACCCTCGTAGCAGTAGCGAGCCGAGCGCACGGCTTCGACCACTTCGTCGCTGTCTTCCGCCACGACAACCGCGGCCTCACGCTCATCGGTGATCTCGAGAACGAGGCCCTTGTTGAGGAAGGCCATCTCCTGGAAACGGCGGGCAAGCGTGGTGAAGTCGTAATGCGTGGTCTCGAAAATGTCGGCGTCGGCCCAAAAGGTGATGGTCGTGCCGGTCTCGGTGGTCGGCTCGCCCTTGTCGAGGGCCGCGACAGGGACGCCGTATCGGTACTCCTGCCGGTAGACGAACCCATCGCGCCGGACTTCAACATCGAGTCGATTCGACAGCGCGTTGACAACTGAGACGCCCACCCCGTGCAGCCCACCGGACACCGAATACCCGCTGCCACCGAATTTGCCGCCAGCATGCAGGACGGTGAGCACGACCTCGAGCGCCGGTTTTTTCTCGATCGGATGCTCGTCGACGGGGATGCCGCGGCCGTCGTCAATGACCCGGACTCCGCCATTCGCGAGAAGGGTGACGGAGATCTGTGTCGCGTAGCCGGCCAGCGCCTCGTCGACGGAGTTGTCGACCACCTCGTACACGAGGTGGTGCAGGCCGCGCTCGCCGGTGGAGCCGATGTACATGCCTGGCCGCTTGCGAACAGCGTCGAGGCCTTCAAGAACGGTGATCGCACTGGCGTCGTATGACACGGGCGTCGGGCCTCCTCGCTCACGGGCGAGTGCCCGGGACAATTCCCTGAGTCTACCTCCTCGGAGTGACAGTGAGGTGCCTGCCGCAGCCGTGAGTGGGGCTAAATCGGATTGACCGGCCATGCGCCGTGTTGCTGTATGCACGCATGGTGTTCGACGGTCCTCGTGCCCCTCACGTGATCGCCGGCATCGTCCGGACTCGCAGTGCCTAGGGCGAGGCATGCCTAGCCGTAGGTGTCGCGCGGTCCTCGTCCGGCGACTCGTCGTGGGCCTGCCACCCAAGAGGGTGCCTGCGGACCGACGACGGAGATATCCAGCACCACTCCGCGCCCGACTTCACGATCGATGACCATGCGCAGCTGCGGGAGGAGCAGTCTCACCTGTGTTGCCCACGCCGTTGATTCTGCTCGCAGGACGAGGCGACCCTCGGTAAAGGATTCTGGCGTCACGTGCGCTGCTAGGTCTGCACCCACGACCTCGCGCCAGCGGGTCGTGAGCTGAGCGACAGCATTTGCGGTCGTCCACCCCTGTTCCGTGAGCAGCGCGTCAACCGCATCAGCGAGCAATTTGGGGTCGCGAGCGTCTGAGCGCGCGCCCGAGAGCCGTGGCTGACGAGGGGACGCTTGGCTTCTTCTCTGACCGCCTGACGTTGCTCGTCGGAGCGCCCGATCAGCCGCAGTGCCGTTCTCGTTGCCTGTCCCTGGTTGCGGAGGTGGGGTGGTCACGTGGGGCCTACCCCCTCGGCGGAGACCCGAAAGACAGCACCCTCAAGCATGCGCGGGACATCCTCCTCGACGGCGGCGGTGATGACGACCTGCTGAGCCATGCTCACCCGTCCAGCGAGGCGCTCCCTTCGGGTGGAGTCAAGCTCAGCGAATACGTCGTCGAGGAGAAGGACTGGGTCGACACCTTCCTGCCTCAGGAGCATGTAGGACGCAAGTCGCAGGGCCAGCGCAACGGACCATGACTCGCCGTGAGATGCGTAGCCCTTTGCCGGGCTGGCTCCGAGCGTGAGCAGGAGGTCATCTCGGTGCGGCCCCACGAGCGTGACTCCCCGATTGAGCTCATCTGCGCGACGGCGAACGAGCTCGCCAAGCAATGCATCTCGCCACCACTCCTTCGTTGTGTGCGTCTCGGGTACGTCACCGATGCACGACACGTAGGTCAAGCTCAGTATCGAACCAGTCTCACCGGCCACGACGGCATACTCCTGCGCCGCAAGGGGGCCGAGATCAGTGACGAGGCGGACGCGCTCATGCATGATCTCGCCGCCAACGTTCGCGAGTTGCTCGTCCCACACTTCGAGGGTCTTCAGCATCTCGTCACCCGACGAGCGCCGGGCAATGTTCGCCGACTTCAGCAATGCATTGCGTTGTTTGAGGACTCGGTCGAAATCGGCTCTTGTGCCTGCCAGACGCGGCGTTCGCTGAACGAGCAGGTCGTCGAGGAATCTCCGTCGATCGCCGGGATCTCCCTTCACCAGCGCGAGGTCCTCGGGGGCGAACAGGACAGTCCGCAGAAGTCCGAGCACATCCCTGGTTCGCGGCACCGGCGAGCGGTTGATGCGCGCCTTGTTCGCACGACCAGGTGAAATTGCCAACTCGATCATGATGTCACGCTCATCGGAGCGGATGCCGCAGCGGATAAAGCCGATATCGGAGCCGATGCGGACGAGTGGCGCATCTGAAGCGACGCGGTGGCTCGAGAGCGATGAGGCATACCCGATTGCCTCGAGCAGATTGGTCTTCCCTTGGCCATTGAGACCGATAAAGGTCGTGACCCCTTCAGCAAACTCGAGGTCCACCTGAGCATGGGACCTGAAATCCGTGAGGCTCAATGTGTGGACCCACATGCCATCAGCCGGTCAGGCGTACCGGCATCAGCAGATAGCGGTACTCGTCACTCGGAGTGGCGCTCCGATCAGCCATGCCGGTGAGAACCGCGGGGCGGGTCGACTGCGTGAACGAGAATCTCGCGATCGGTGAATCGATAGCTGCCAAACCGTCGAGGAGATACCCGGGGTTGAAGGCAATTTCCAATGCATCACCATCAACATTGCACTCCACCGCCTCATTGGCTTGAGCATCGTCTCCGGCACCAGCCCGAAGCACGACCTCCGAACCATCGAAGTTCAGGCGGACGGGCGTATTGCGCTCCGCTACCAGTGACACACGCTTCACGGCATCGGCGAGCATGGCTGTTTCAACCAAGGCAACGGACGCTGCCTCATTCGGAAGCAGGGTTCGGTACTTCGGAAACTCGCCATCGAGGAGTCGTGTCGTGGTTCGACGACCATTGCCCTCGAATCCAATGAGGCCCTCGCCGGCTCCGGGCAGGGCCAGGGCGATGCTCATGATGTCGGCAGATGCCAAAGCCTTCGCGGCATCAGCGAGCGTTCGTGCTGGGATGAGTGCGTGTGCACTGATACTCGTTGACGACGGATTCCACTGGAAATCGCGCACGGCCAACCGATACCTATCGGTTGCTGCGAGCACGAGGTTGGTGCCGTCAATTTCCAGGCGTATGCCTGTCAATGTCGGAAGCGTGTCGTCGCGACCTGCAGCGATGGCTACCTGGGCAACAGCAGTGGCGAAGAGGGAGCCGGCGATTTCACCGGATGAAACCGGCATCTCCGGAAGTTGGGGGTAATCCTCCACGGGAAGCGTCGGAAGCGTGAAGGATGATCGCCCGCACGTGATGATGACGCGCGTTCCCTCGACACTGACCGTAACTGGCTGGGCTGGCAGTGACTTTGCAATATCGGACAGGAGACGGCCGGAGACAAGTGTCGTGCCTGGATGCTCGACGTCGCACATCACTTCAACTCGGGCGGAGACCTCGTAGTCGAAACTGCTGAGCGTCA
>CALPZT020000027.1 GCA_943328365.2 Bifidobacterium breve
ACCCGCACCGCGGATTCGAGACCTTCACCTACCTCATTGACGGCCAGTTCATCCACCAGGATTCGCATGGCGGAGGCGGCACCATCCTTGATGGTGGCACCCAGTACATGACCGCAGGCGATGGCATCCTGCACATCGAGACCCCGCCGGAGCATCTCGTGGTGTCGGGCGGGCTCTTCCACGGACTGCAGCTATGGATCAACCTCCCGCGCGACAAGAAGCGAATCGCCCCTCAGTACCAGGACCTCCACGGCGAGGACTGCATGATGGTCACGAGCGCTGATGGCGGAGCCCTCTTGCGCGTGCTCGCTGGTGAGATCGCCGGCCATCAGGGCCCCGGCATCTCGCACACCCCCCTGGCGATCGCGCACCTCACCCTCGCCCCGGGGGCACAGGCCCAGATCCCGTGGCGTGCCGACTTCAACGCCCTCGCCTACGTGCTCGCGGGCGCCGGCACCGTCGGACCCGCCGACCAGCCGTTCTCCACCGGCGAGATGGCGGTGCTCGCCGGAGGCGACTACATCCAGATCACTGCGAACGAAACCCAGGAATCCCGTACCCCCAGCCTCGAGATCTTCCTCCTCGGGGGAGTGCCGCTACGCGAGCCCGTCGTCCAGTACGGCCCGTTCGTCATGTGCTCGAATGCCGAGATCATGGAGGCGGTCGAGGACTTCCAGGCCGGACGATTCGGCCAGATTCCATCGGACGCCATCCAGCCCTACCGGATGGGAAGCTGATCTAGCGACGCGCGGCGCGAATGTGCGCAGGTTTGCCTAGCCCACCCTGCGCGCCGATGCAAAAGGGCATGCCTAGCCCGGGCATTGCTGCGCATCGTCAGCAGTCACCGCTGGTAGCGTCACCGATCATGGGATTCGTGCGTGCGTCCATCGGATCAGCGAGCATCGCAATAGTCGGGATGGGGCTGCTCCTCGCCGGGCCTGTCGGGCAACTGTCGCCGGCGAGCGCCGCGACCCGCCTGGCGGTTGGGAGCGTCGAGGACCCCCGCTCGCCGAATGTTGGCAGGGCTACCTGGCGGCAGTACCTCACGGCCATCAGCGATTCAGCCATTGCCATCCCCGCCGAGGTCGTGTCAAACCTGCTCGTGCCGGCTTCGAGCGATGCCCGAACCAAGTGGCGCACGATCGACGGCGTCGATCACATCCTCGTCACGACCCTCAGGTACTCACCGGTGAGCACGGTCGAACCGGGCGCGCAGTTCACCCTCGAGGCGAGCAGGTGGGTCTCAATCCCAGGACAGCTCGTCGAGGAGTGCGTGCGCTACGCCTGCGTCAACCTCAAGACGCCGCGACTCGATCTGCAGCTCAAGCAGATCCTCGGCCTGCCGCCGGATGCCGACTACCGCTTCGTCTCCCAGTTCTGGGTGAAGCCGTCCGACCTGTTCCGGCCATGCACCGACCCGCGCATCACGAGTCCGAGCTGCCCGGAGCAGGCACTCGGCGCGGCCGCTGGCATCCCCGCCACGGTGGGAGAGGTGAACATCGCCGACTTCCTCTGGACGCAGGCGAACTACGCCTGGCGCGCCCCCGATCGATTCCGTCCCGCAATCGCCGTCTCCTGCGCCCAGGACTACGCGAACTCCACCGTCGGGCAGTGCTACGGAAACCCATGGACCCGCCTCGGCTACACCTACGACTGGACACCGGGCGCGAAGGACGATGTCGGCGTGACGGAGTTCGTCGTCGCCAAGGGAGCGGTGGCCTATCTGGAAAGGGTCGGAACCCAGCGGGAGTTCTTCCCGTTCGCCAAGGGAGCCCGGACCAGATGAGCGGAGGTTCAGGCGATCGTCGCTGGCTCGTCCTCCTCGTCCTTTCCGCGGCGCTCGCACTCATCTCCCTCGACAACACGATCGTCAATGTGGCGCTTCCTCGCCTGCAGGAGGACCTCGGCGCCACAACGGCCCAGCTTCAGTGGGTCGTTGACGCATACTCGGTGCTCTTTGCCGGGTCGCTCCTCCTTGCGGGCAGCCTCGGCGATCGATTCGGCCGGCGTCGAATGCTGCTCTCGGGTCTCGTGGTCTTCATGGCCGGTTCGATCGGGGCGGCGGTGATGACGGACGTCAACGGGCTCACGGCCTGCCGGGCGGTGATGGGCGTCGGCGCCGCATTCATCATGCCGTCGACGCTGTCGATTCTCGTCCAGGTGTTTACCGAGCCGCGTGAGCGTGCGAAGGCCATCGGTGTCTGGGCAGCGGTGGCCGGCGTGGGAGTGGCAATCGGGCCGATCATCGGCGGGTTGCTCCTCGAGCATTTCAACTGGCAGGCGATCTTCTGGGTGAACCCGCCACTTGCGCTCGCGGCAATCATCGCGACGATGCTCCTCGTCCCCGAATCACTTGACGCGAGCCGGCCAAGGCTCGACATCCGAGGCGCCATGCTCTCGTCCGCCGGGCTCATCGCACTCGTGCTCACCGTGATCGACCTACCCGATGCGGGGGTGAGCATCGGCACACTGTCGACCGGAATCGCGGCGATCGCGCTGCTCACCGGCTTCGTGTGGTGGGAACGGCGAGCCCCGCGGCCGCTGCTTCCGATGAGCCTGTTCGGCAATCGGCTCTTCGTCGTCTCGGTCATCTGCGTGGGCCTCGTGTACTTCGCCCTCATGGGAGCGATGTTCTTCCTGCCGCAGTTCCTCCAGCTCGTGCAGGGCATGACCCCGCTCGAATCCGGGCTGTCGGTCCTTCCAGGTGCGGGCGGCCTGCTCCTCGCATCGCTGTTCAGTGCGGGGCTGGCGGAGCGCATCGGTTCGCGCCGCACGGTCGTGACCGGCTTGGGCCTCGTCACGGCGGGCCTGCTGTCGATGAGCTTCCTCAGCGTTTCATCCCCGTACCCATTCATCGGGGTAAGCCTGGGCCTCATGGGGATTGGCCTCGGCCTGACCCTGCCCCAGGCGACGAATGGGGTGCTCTCGACCGTGCCTCGCGAGCGATCCGGGATGGGCTCCGCTGTGAACGACTCGATTGGCGAGCTCGGCGGATCGTTCGGCGTCGCCGTGCTCGGGGCCCTGCTCTCGATCACCTACCGCGGCACCATCAATGAGGCGATCGCCGGGGCGGGCGACGCTTTCCGCGAGGTACCGGGCCCGGCGCTCGATGCGGTTCGAGAGTCGCTGGCGTCCGCGAGCCTTGCCATCGCCCGGTTCCCGCAGGACGTCATGGCGCCGGCACAGCAGGTCGCAGGCGAGGCCTTCGTGACCGGCATGGGCTGGGCCCTCCTCGCTGGCGCGCTCGTCACCATGGGCGGTGCGGCGCTTGCGTGGCGGTGGTTCCCCGACCGCGTCGCACCGACAGCCGAGTAGGCATGACCGCCAGGATCCTCGCCATGCTCGTCGCCGCGAGTTGCCTCGTTGGGATTGGCTGGTGGGCGATTCAGGATGACGCGTCGTCACCTTCGTCATCTTCCTCACCCTCGTCGGTGAGCCCATCAGCGGCGGCAGAGAGTGCAGTTGCGGACCCGACGGGGAGTGCGGCCCTTGCAGTGGTGGCCGGCGATACCTCCACGTGCGCCGATCTCGATATCGATGGCTGCATCGACACCGGCTTCGACCCCACACGTGACGGTCCGATGTTCGAGAACACGGCGGTCAGCGGCACCCTCTCAGCCGCGGAGCTCATGGCGTTGTTCGGCCAGGAGTCAGTCTGCGCGGCGGTATCGAAGAACGGGTGCGTGCTGTTCCCCGCGGCAGCGCAGTGGGCAAGGCAGGTGAACGAGGCGATGGCTGGCGGCAGGTCCGAGGGGATTTCTATCCTGGCGCAACGGATCTTCGCTGATGAGGTGTCCGTCGAGGAGCTCGATCCGCAGGCGACGACGACTGCCCAGCTCTCGATGTCTCACCCGGTCGTCACCGGTGCGATCGAGACGTGGTGGGCGACGCAGTTCCTCACCCCGGTGCGTGACGCCGCTGCAGCGTCGAGGCTGTACTCGCCGTCCTCCATCGTGCAGGAACTCTCCGCGGGGCTCCTCGCCGGATCCGGATACACGCTCGCGCTCACGACCGCTGAGGGCGCCCATTCGGTGCTGCCGTTTGCCGTTCACCGCAGGGCTGACTCGTATGCCGTATCGGTGTACGACAGCGACTACCCGGGTATTGCTCAGGAGCTCCTCGTCGACCCTGCAACCGAAGGCTGGAGCTACTCGCCGGGCGCGGCGACTCCCGATGCCCAGGTGCGGTCGGGTGGCATCGGCACGATCGAGCTCACGCCGATGTCGGTGCGCGCGCTCCCGGCGTCGGCTCCATTCGACGCATCGATGATTGCCCTGAGCGCGGCGGCACGGGGGAGCGCCGACAACGTCACGTTGCTCATCACGTCACCGGATGCGTCCGTCCGGGTGGGAGCTGCCCTCACGGTGAAGGGGCGCACCATCGACGTGAGCGAGATTGGCGCGAGACTCCCGCGGGGCGTGGTCGTACGTCGGATCCTCGGTTCCGGGCTCACCGGGGCGGGCGTGAGCGTGACGATCGATCGTGACAGGGTGCCGTCGTTCGCGGTCGCCCCGGTCGCCTATGCGCCTGCCGGTTCCCAGACCGTCACGACCATCTCAATCGATGCCCCAAGCCGGCCGCGCATCACCGTGCGCTCGCCGAACACCATGACCGCAGATGCACTCAAGGGCGCCAATCTCACGCGCAGTCGCGCCTCGACTCGGGACGCATTCCCGCTGGTCGGAGTCGATGGTGGGCGAACCTTCGCGCGCGGGCCCCAGGTGAATATCGCAAACGGGCTCAATAGCGTCAACCTCACGCTGCCGACCCCAGCGCTGGCTGTCGAGGTGACGATGGGCTCGAGCGGAGGTGCTGATATCGGCTTTCGGTCGCGGCGGGGAGCAGTGGTTGCGACGACGGTAGTTCCCTTCGACAACCCGAGCGGACGGGTTCGCGTATCTGATGTGAGGGTCTTGTCCGGCGGTCGGATGATCGATACGTCCGAGTCATTCGCTCGAGCGGTGCCGATCGACACCGCCCTCCTCGAGGTGCTCGAAGCGGTCGCCGGCGGTGGCACTGCGGCGCAGTCCGCCATAGCGATCTCGAATGTCAGGCGGTCTGCGGTGGCGGGTACCCCGGTCATGCTCACGAGCAGCGGCGGCTTGAGCGCCGACGAGGTCAGTTTTGTCGTGGCAGGCAAGAACTGTGACATTGACCGCCGCTCACTCATTGCCCGGGCGCCCGCCACCTGCCGAGTCACGGCGACGCGTGCCGCGAGCGGAGACCGCGTCGAATCGGTTTCGGCCCCGGTCGCGTTCATTTTTCGGGCTGCAGACCAAGCACGGCTTGATGTCAGCAACCCAGCGCGAGCCGGCGTAGCGGGCACGCCGATCAGGCTCACGAGCGCTGGCGGATCAGGCAGCGGAGGCGTCAGCTTCTCGGTCCAGGGGCGTGGCTGCTCGGTCGCACGCAATGTCCTGACGGCGAGTCGGCCCGGAACATGCTTCGTCACTGCGATGAAAGCGGCGAGCGGTATCTACTCGGCCGCTCGGTCCGGCCCAAGGGCGCTTGACTTCGCACGCGCCTCGCAGCGGCCGCTCACCGTTGCATCCGAGCCGCCGGCCGGAGTGATAGGGGTCCCGGTGCAGCTCACGACCCAAGGAGGCTCCGGAACTGGCGCCGTCACCTACGAAGCGACAGGCAACGGCTGCTCCGTGTCAGGAGCCACCCTTTCAGCATCTGGACCGGCTCCGGTCGCCTGCATTGTCACTGCTAGGAGGGCAGCGTCAGGCATCTACCGAGCGGCGGTGTCTGATCCGGTGGTCATCGAATTCGGCAGCGGCTGAAGCCCGATGGGCGAGGGCCGGGCTAGGTCGCCGGAATCTCAATCGTGGCACGCACCATCTGGTGGTCTGACCCCTGATACTCGGGGATGAACGTGCCGTCAGGGTTGAGTCGGATGACGACCTCGTAGTCAGTTGCGACCACGCCGGCGCCCTTCGTGAGGATGTAGTCGATGCGGGTGGCGTCGAGCACCGGCCTCTTCTTCGAGGTCTTGAATGCGTAGGGCTTCTTCGGGAAGCCCTGCTCGGCGAGGAGAAGCGGGTTGTAGTTGATCGTCGAGTACTGGACGTTTCGCTTGACCGGGGCGTTCGCCGCGTCGGCCCAGCCTGCATTCGTCAGGGTTGTCTGGACGCCCTGCGGCTGGCGCTTGCGGTAGGAGTTGAGGTCGGCCATGAGGATGACCGGCACCCCGGCCATCCCGTGCGCATCGTTGAGCGCCTGCACCCAGGCGTCGAGGGAGGCTCCGAACGCAATACGCGACGCCTCGTTCGCGGGGTCCTTCAAGGTGGAGACGTGGACGGAGAGCGCAAGGAACGGGCCGGCGCCGTTGAGCCCCTTGAGGTATGCCCAGACGACCTTGCGCGGGGCGGCGTCAGCGGTGAGGCCGGCTGCGATCCGCGACATCGGCATCGTGCCGGCCGACGGCGTGCCGTTCGGGGTTGTCACCTGCTGGACAGTCTTCGTATTGAAGAGCATCCCGGTCGTGTGGGTGCAGGGCCGGGGATTCTCAGCCGTCCAGCGGCATTCGTCCGAGTCGTTCGTGTACTCGGGCGACTTGAAGCCGTAGGGGGCGGTGAGATTCTGGATATCGAGGAACTGGGTCTTGGCATTGGTCGTCGGCCAGTGGGTGGCCTCCTGGAGACCGACGACATCGACAGATGACTCGACGATCGTGCGCGCAACCCGGTCGCGGCGAATATCCCATGACGGGGCTGGCGCGGCGCAGTCGGTCTTGCATACGTTGTATGAGGCGAAGACGAGCGCAGGGGATCCCGAACGGGTCGCTGCCTCAGCAGGCGCCTGCAGTGCGAGACCGGCGAGGAGCGCGGTAACCCCTGCTCCGATGGTCATCCTGCGCCGCAGGGAGCCGACAGTGTTCATTCGCATACCCAAAGAATAAGCGAACGTCCAGAGTCAAACGCCTCAAAGTCCCCATATCGGGCAGGTTTCCCGACGGTGATGCGGAAGTAAGGGCACGTTGTCCGGGCCGGGCCGCGTAAGGTAGCCCGAGAAGATCCGAGAGAGGGCAAGCATGAGCGTCAGCAGTTCAGAAATTGAGGTCCTCGGGACCCCGGGCACGGACGACACGCGCGCGTCGCTCGTCGGGGCGAGCCTCCGCAAGGCCGATATGTCCGGTGCCATGATGCGCTGGGCCAACCTGTCCGGCGCCGATCTGTCCGAGGCGAACCTCCGCAAGGCCGATATCTCCGGCGCGGTGCTCACCGGCGCCGATCTCCACCTCGCCGTCTGCATCAGGGCCGACCTGCGCTGGGCCAACCTCATCGAGGCGAATCTCGGCTCGGCCAATCTCACCCGCGCCGACATGACGGGGTCGATCCTTACATGCGCCGACCTCCGCAAGGCGAACCTGACCCGGGCGAAGCTCGGCAAGGCTGATCTCGCGACACCACCGCCCGCGGAGGATGCGGACAGCACCGCTGATGCGGCGGACGCCAAGGTCACCGACCTGAGCGAGGCGATGCTCACGCGCGCCGAGATGACTGGTGCGAATCTGTCGTACTCCCTGCTCGCTCGCGCGAACCTCACCCGCACCGTGCTCACCGAGGCGAACCTCACTCACGCTCGCCTCGCCGGGATCGTTGCAAGTCGGGCGATCCTCAACGGTGCAGATCTCTCTGGCGCCGATCTCACCGGAGCGAACCTCACCGGAGCGAACCTCGCCGGAGCGAACCTCAAGGGCGCGAACCTCACGTCGGCGGATATCTCGGGGGCGAACCTGGCCGGCGCCGACCTCACCGGCGCGATCCTCACGAACGCGATCGCGCGCGGTGCCAAGCTGGCGAAGGCCAACATGCGCGACGTCCAGCTGTCGCCCGCTGACCTTTCCGGCGCTGACCTCACCGGCGCTGACCTCACCGACGCAAACGTCTCAGGGGCCAACCTCTCCAAGGCGACCCTCATCAGGGCGAACCTCGCCGGCGTGAACCTGCTCGGCGCTGACCTCACCGGAGCGGATCTCTCGCAGGCGAGCCTGTTCGGCGAGCCTCCCCTCCTCGAGACCCTCGGCGGCGCCAAGGAGATCGAGACCGGCCGCCCCGCCGTCATCCGCACCCCTGGTGACGAGCCACGTGCGGCGATCGCTGCTCCTGCACCGGTCAAGACGGACGACAAGGCGGACCCGAAGGGCGCCCCCGCGCCGACGCCGGTGAAGCCTGCAGCGCAGGCACCTGCTGCCGATGCGGCAAAGGAGCCGGTCAAGGACCCGGTAGTGAAGGAGCCGCCGGCATCGGTGCCCGGATCTGATCCGCTGGCCCCGGCCAAGCAGCCCGGCAAGCCTTCGTAACCGGTTAGGTCTTCTCGGATGGATCCCAGGGCGTGCCACGCATGACTGTGCCCACGATCATGCGGATCCGCAGCGCAAGGCCGGTTGCCGTCGCCCTTTCCGCAGCGGTCATCATCGTTGTGTCGGCTTCAGCGACAATTGCCGTGCCCGATTCGACCGGCTCACAGGGTGGGGCTGGCCAATGGGTCGAGCAGATCGGGACCTATGACTCGCTCGTCTCGCCCGACTATGAGGGGTTGACCCCAATCTCGGCGGCGTCGTCGGGCGCCACCCTCGGCCTCGGCACCTTCGACCAACTCGACGGCGAAATGGTGCTCGTCGGGGGAGTGATCTACCGCGTTGGCACCGATGGAGTGCCGGTCAAGGTTCCCTCAAGTCGCACGACTCCCTTCTTCGAGGGGATCCGCTTCACCCCTGAGCTCTCCGGACCGGTTGCCCCTGGCACGACCTGCGCGAATCTGCTCGCGGCCGTGAATGCGCTTGCCAGCAGCGACAGCGGCATCGTGGCCGTGCGCGTGCGCGGAACCTTCACCGACCTCGTCACCCGCAGTGTCCCGGCCCAGCGGCCGCCCTATGCACCGTTGGCGCAGATCGTGGCAGGGCAGACGGTGTTCCAACTCGGCCAGCGAAAGGCCGTGCTCGTCGGATTCCGGACGGCACCCGACCTCGCAGGCACTGGAGCCCCTGGACTGCACCTGCATGGGCTCACGGCCGACCGTGCCGCGGGCGGCCATGTGCTCTCGTGCGTCGCGGGTTCAGACGTTCAACTGTCGGTGCAGCGGGCTGATGGTGTCCGCATCCGCGCGGCGTAGCACGAACCTCAACTCAACGCGAACCTCGGCTCAATAGGGGGCGTGGCTCGTCATGCAGTGGCGACCACACCGGCACCGGGATGCCGAACAGGCGGTTGATACCGAAGGCGCAGACGACGACGAGGATGACCGCGAGCAGCAGGATCGCCAGATGCGGAAGGGTGTGGACGAGACCGAGCGCCACGATGAGGGTCGTGGCACCGGCTGGCGCATGCGGAAGCCCAAGCCAGACCATGAGCGCGAGCGTGAGCGAAAGCGCGAGGACAGCTGAGCCGATTCGGGGCGCGGTGAGGTCGAAGATGTCGGCGAGCCCCCCGGTCAGGCCGAACACCATGAGCGCCAGGTAACCGCAGGCAATGCCGATGATCTGCCCGCCGATCACGTTGCGAGGCGCTGCCTGCAGCCCGAGCGGGGTGAAGAAGAGAATGAAAATGGTCGGCCCCACCGAGGGGAACACGAAAGGCTCGTGCAGATAGTGGGCAAGGACTCCGAGGATCGCGGTCGTGACGGCAGTCGCAAGGAGGACGTAGAGCCCGAGGGTGCCGCGCGACCCGCGGACGTCGATAGCCACGACGACAGGCTAGACCTCGACGGAGTTTTTCTATTCGCCAGCGGATCGGGGCGCACGGGCGTATCTTCCAAGCATCGTGCTCGTACACCTTTCGACGAAAGGGCATTGACTCCCATGCATATCTCGGTAAACGTCGACGGAACCGGCTATGAAGCCGACGTCGAACCCCGAACGCTCCTGGTCCACTGGCTGCGCGAGGGCATTGGCAAGGTCGGCACCGTTGTCGGCTGCGACACCTCGAATTGCGGCTCGTGCACCGTGCTCCTCGACGGCCGTAGCGTGAAGTCCTGCAGCGTCCTCGCCGTCCAGGCCGACGGCTCGAGCATCACGACCATCCAGGGTCTCTCGGACGGCAATGAATGGCACCCCGTCCAGACCGCATTCAAGGAGTGCCACGGCCTCCAGTGCGGCTACTGCACGCCTGGCATGGTGATGTCGACTGTCGACCTGCTGAGCGAGAATCCGAATCCGACCGAAGCCGAGATCCGCGAGGGTCTCGAAGGAAACCTGTGCCGCTGCACCGGCTACCACAACATCGTGAAGAGCGTCGCGTATGCGGCTGACCTGATGGGAGGTTCTGCGAAATGACTCAAGTTGACATGCCGAACGTGACCGATACGCCGACTGCGCTCGGCCGGCCGATTCGCCGCAAGGAGGATGCACGGCTCCTCCATGGCCAGACCAA
>CALPZT020000028.1 GCA_943328365.2 Bifidobacterium breve
ACCGATCTCTTACGTGGAGCAGGTGCGCGCCCCAGCCTGGCTGAACCAAGGTGCCTACGACACACGTACCCCGCCTGAGCAGGCCAAGCGCTACGCCAAGGCTCTGCGCGATAGCGGCGGCGATGTGCTCCTTGACTGGTTTGCCGGCGGACACATGCCGGGGGGACTCGCTGGCATGGCCCACGACTTCGAGCGCATGACCGAATTGACATCGCGAGCTCTCCGGGGCGATCGATGGGACACCCTCGACAGGGCGCCGGAGGCAACAGATCGCTGACTGTGCTCGATGTTTCAACACCAGTCGCCGTGCAGCCCGGCTGCCGTTGGCTGCTATCCCGAGACGGGGCCGATGAGAAGGTTTGCGAGCTCGTTCTCGGGCTTGCCCTGACCGCCGTGCTGGGAGGTGAACCCTGCGGTGCCATCGACACCGCACATCTGCACGATCACCTGCTCGCCGCCGGGGTGCTGAGCGATCCACGAGGTGAGGTCGTAGGCGTTGCCGTTGACGGCCGACCAGCAATCGGCCGGAGTGCTGTGCTGGGCGACGTCGGCCATCGTGATTCCCGCGCCAGTGGTCGGCGCGGATGACATGGAGCCGGTTCCCGCAGGCGTCGACGCGGCTGATGTCGGAACCGTCGCGACGGCGCCGGTGGTCAGGGTTCGACCCCACACCGCTTCTGCGCCGGTATGACCGACGAGTGCTGTCAGGACGATCGCCGCGATGGCGAGCAGCACACCTGCAACAGCGGCGAGTGTCATGGGCAAGGATCGTGCAGCATCGCCCTGGCGCCGTTCGAACCACACCCACAGTGCGGCCACGACAAAGAGGAGTGCAGCGAGGTAGACGAGGTACGACCCCCAATCGGCGTGCTCCTGGGGCTGGCCGACATAGGTGGAGAGGGCCTCGCCGCTCTCCTTGGCGAGCACTGTGCCGGCTGCGCCGATGGCCAGGCCGGCAAGGGCAATGAGATCGAAGGGCCTGCGCCACCGTCGCACCACAACGACGAAGATGAAGAGCAGGGCAGCGAGTGGGAGCACCACCACAACGAGATGGACTACCAGTGGATGCATGGGCAGGCCGGCCACGGAGACGAAGGGGCCCTCGGATACAAGGGACGATGCGGCAACAGGGCTCATTCGGGGAATCTCCAGGGGTTCGAGGCGTGATGGGGTGGGCCGTAAGCCATCCTCACATAGGTGCGAAGGCGATCTCCGCTCAGAGAGCTCGGTAGACGACGAATTGAGCGGAAGTTCACGGTTTCCTCAGCCGAGGCTCAGCAATGCATCGTCCCTCGATCTCGAAGAGACGATCCCGATACCAAGGAGAGGGCTAGACGCTCACCGGGCTCTTGCTCGCCTGACGCTGGCCGACAAGTACCGCGATGAGGTAGAGCCCTGCTGCGACCGCAAGCAGCCACTGGTATCCGAGGATGAGCGACAGGTACTCGAGGCAGCCGCCGATCATCGCGCCGAACAGGTTTGCGGCGAATGCGGCGGTGGGGTTGGCAGCGTTCTTGAATCGCGAGGTGAAGAGCAGGTTCGCGAAGAACACCGGTGCGAAGGCGATGGCGACCGCGAAGAGCAGTCGCAGCGGTACTGGGAGGCCGAGCAGCATCTCATTGGGGATGAGGAATGCCACGAGCAGCGATGCGAAGAGAGCGGTGATGATGAACGGCCTCGGAATCGGTTTACGGGCGCGCTGGGTCACCTCAATGGCGAGGAGCACGGCAACGAGGACTCCGGTGAAGACGAGGGCGTTGACGAGCCAGGTCGTGCCGAAGAGCAGCGCGAAGGTGGTGATCGATCTCGTTTCGAGGAGGAGGAATGCCGCCCCCATGAAGAACAGGTCGCCATAGCCGCGCATGGCCCTCAGCGGGCCGCCGAAGATGCGGATGCCGATGAGTGACACCGCGAGGATGAGCGCGATGACGATGAGGTAGATATCCGGAATGGTCTGCGTCTTGAGATAGAGGAACGGTCGATCGTCAACTGCTGGAACCGGAATCTCCTGCGCTGCAGCGGCAATGGAGGCACGATCCCATGTAGCCGCGGGTGCGCACACGGCGTTGTCGGCCTGCTTGCCGATCGTGATCGCGGCCAGCGACTGCACCGCGGTGAAGGTGTCAAGGCAGGGTGCGTGGCCGAATACCTCATCGAGGGTGCCTGCGAGTCGGTTGATGAGCCACGGCTCGCGGTAGTAGTTGTACATCGCGAACACGCCATCGTCCGTCAGGTGATCGCGGGCGGCGGTGATGGATTCCTTCGTGAACAGGTACGACTCGAGACGCAGCTGGCTTGCGCCGGAGACAAGGGTGAGCGAGTCGGGCAGGGCGAACAGGATGAGGTCGTACTTCGTGTCGTTGCTCGACAGGAAGGCACGTCCGTCATTGATGTGGACCGACACGCGGGGGTCGTCATACGGCTTATTCGGGTTGACCTGGCTGCCGATCTGCTGGATTCGCGGATCGATCTCGACGGCATCGACATGCTTCGCCCCGCGGGCGAGCGCGAGCGCGACGTCGGTTCCGGTGCCGGCACCGACAACGAGGACGTTGTTCAGCGGATTGTCGATGGCGCGCTCGTAGGGCCGTCCGTAGACGGGCTCGGCCTTGAGCCGCTGCTGGACATCCATGACGTTCTGGTGCGGGATGCCATTCACCTGGATGTTCGTGAACTCGTTGATAGTGCCGGCGTTCTGGATCTCGGTGTGGACCTTGTAGTAGGGAGACCACGAGATACCCGCCATGAGCGACTCGACGACGAGGGTTCCGATGATGAGGACCATGGCGATGCGGGAGACCCAGGGCAGGCGGGGGCCGTAGAGCAGCCAGAGTGCGACGAGGGTGACGATCGGCCAGATCCACGACGGCGCCCGGAGGAAGGCGATGAGGGTGAAGGAGAGCGTGCCGAGGATCGAGCCGATGATGTCCCACCGGTAGGCATCGAGCGCTTTGAATTCGCGGAATGCGCGCCCGGTGATCTCGCCGAAGCCGGTCATCGTGATCGCGATGACGATGAAGACGAGGGGGAGCGACACCCAGGTGGGCAGCCCGGTCGGGCGAACCTCGGTGAAGAAGATGAGATCGGTCGACGAGCCCTCGATGCGGGCGGGGAACACCATGATGAATGCGACGAGGATGAGCAGGCCGATTGGGACGTATCGGCCGAGGTCGTTGGAGGTGCGGGAGCGAAGGAAGCCAAGGCCGATGCCGAGGACGCTCGCGAGGAGGATGAGGTTGGAGAAGTAGGAAAGGTGGACGAGGTTGGCGCCCGTCCAGCGGATGAGGGCGAGCTGAACGAAGAGCATGAGTGCGCTCGCCACGATGAGGCGGGCCCTGCCCGTGAGGACGGTTTCGCCGCGCAGCATGGTCTTGGCGCTCACTCGTGGTCTCCTCGAAGCCGCGCTTGGTGCCCACCTACGGATGTGTCGTGGATCGCCTGACGCACCGGGTCAGGCTAGTACCTGCAGTTTCACCGCGCCGAATTGCCCTGACTGGTGGGCTGGACGCTCCTGTGGATCGCCGTCGAAGGTGCGATAGTGCAGCATCGTGCGCGACCGGTTGAGTAGCGAGGAGAGGCTGGATGCAGGCGCTGATTGAGATGAGCGATGGGGTTCGACTGTCTGTCACGCTGTTTCTCCCGAACGTGCAGCCAGCCCCCTGCATCCTCGAGGCACTCCCGTACCGCAAGGACGACATGACGGCTGGCTGGCGACCGGAGTACGCCCGCTTCGCTGATGAGTTCGGCTTCGCTGTCGCCCGGGTCGATGTTCGAGGTACCGGCTCGAGCGGTGGAGTCGCCACCGATGAGTACCCGGAGGCTGAGCAGCGTGACCTCGCAGAGGTGATCGCCTGGCTGGCAGCCCAGCCTTGGTGCACCGGCAGCATCGGCATGTTCGGAACCTCCTATGGCGGGTTCAATTCCTTCCAGCTCGCATGTGAACGGCCAGCGCACCTCGAGGCGATCATCCCCATCTATGCCACCGACGACCGATTCACCGATGATGTCCACCAGATGGGCGGGGCGCGCAAGTGGCTCGATCTCGTCGACTACTGCCACTACATGGCGCCCATGAACCTCCTGCCACCCGTGCCGGGGATCTGGGGCGACGCCTGGCGGGAGGAGTGGCTGCGTCGCATCGAGCAGCATGAGCCGTGGCTCCTCACCTGGCTCGCGCACCCGCGCGACGACGAGTATTGGCGCCACGGATCGGTGCGTCCCGACTACGACCGCATCGACATCCCGACGATGATCATCGCGGGCTGGGCTGACGGCTACCGCAACACCTCCTTTCGAACGGTCGCGGCGATCGATGCACCAACACGACTGCTGGCCGGGCCATGGGCGCACGCCGCTCCGTCCTCGAGCGCCCCCGGTCCCAGAATCGACCACGTCGCCGAGATGGCAGCGTTCTTTGACGAGCATCTGCGCGGAGGACAGTCGTCCTGGGCACTGCCCCACACCTGGTTCTGCCGCTTCTCCCACGCACCTGATCCGGTCCTCGACACTGTGCCGGGCGTCTGGCGCTCAGACACCTGGCCATCGAGCCGCTCGCATGAGCGCGTGCTCGATCTTCCGGACCGACCCCCTTACGGCGTACGGCCTGACGTTGGCACGGCCGCGTGGATCTCCTGCGCCGGGCACCTGCCCTACGGCCAGCCAGACGACCAGCGCTTTGACGATGCTGCGTCACTCACCTGGGACATCCCGATCGATTCGCCGATCGAGATTGCCGGGAATCCGCACCTCCGCGCTCATGTCATGGCAACCTGTCCGCACCCGATCATCGCGGTGCGCCTGTGCGATGTGGCACCCGATGGAACGTCAACCCTCGTCACTCGGGGCAGCTTGCTCATCGGGGCGGAAGGCGCTGTCGATGTCGAGCTCGAGGCGACTGCTTGGCAATGGCAGGCCGGGCGAACCCTTCGGGTGAGCATCGCCGGAGCCGACTGGCCGAACGTGGTGGCTCCGGCTGGCCCCGGAACCCTCACCCTGCGTGGCGCCACCATGACGCTGCCGATCTACGACCCTGATCCGACCTTGCCTGTACCCGCGTTCGCACCGGGTGACCCAGGGTCCAGTGAAAGCACCGAGGGCATCACGTGGACCATCGAACGTGATGTCGCGCGCAATGTCACCCGCTGTTCAGTCGGCTCCCAGTCGACCTACGACACTCCATACGGATCCGCGAGTGAGCGCTACGACGGATGGGTGAGCGTGGATACCCGCACCTTCGAGCAGCACGCGCACTCCGACGTCGAGTTCACCCTCGAGTTCCCCGAGGTCACCGCGACGGCCCATTCCGTCATGGACGTCGTCGCCATCGGTTCGGTGTACGACGTGACGATTGCGATCACCGTCTGCGAGGGGGATGAAATCCTGACGCAGCAGTTATGGCAACGATCATTCCCCCGGGCCTAGCGGCATACTTTTCCAATGGAAGCCGCTCTCCCGAGGGAGCATTACACCGATCCGGAGTACTTCACCCGCGAGCGTGAGATGCTCCGCCGGCAGTGGACATGCATTGCGCGGCTTGCCGATCTCGGCCTCACCGGGGCGGGCCGGGTCGCCGTCGTCGACTTCTACGGCGAGTCGATTGTCGTCACTCATGACGGCACTCTGCGTGCCCACGCGAATGTCTGTCGCCATCGCGGCTCGCAGTTACTCCCGGCGGACTGCGCGCCCTGTGACATGAAGGTACTTCGGTGCTCGTATCACTCTTGGACCTATGCCCTCGACGGTTCGCTCCTGCATGCCCCGCATGCGGAGGGCATCGAGCCAGCGGACTTCGCACTCACGTCGCTGGCAGTCGATGACTGGGGTGGGTGGCTTTGGCTCGCAGAGGAGCCAGCCGAGAGCCTTCTCGCCCAACTCGGTGAAGTCCCTGATCGGGTCCGGCGATACCCGCTGGCAGATCTCGTCCTCGGTGTCCGATTCACCTACGACGTCCGGGCCAACTGGAAGGTCATCGCAGAGAACTACAACGAGTGCTACCACTGCGGCCCCGTGCACCCGGAGCTCTGCCGACTCGTGCCGGCCTTTGCTGGCGGCGGCAGCGACATTCCCTGGGACGATGGAGTACCCCATCGTGACGGCGCCTGGACCTTCACGATGACCGGCACGAGTGACCGCGCACCATTCCCTGATCTCGATGAGCATGAGCGGGTCAGGCACAAGGGTGAACTGATCTACCCAAACCTGATGCTGAGCCTTGCGGCCGAGCACGCCGCCGCTTTCGTCCTCACCCCCGTTTCGATCGATCGCACCATCGTCACCTGCGACCTCCTCTTCGCACCCGATGAACGGGAGAAGTCGACCTTCGATCCCTCCGACGCCGGTGAATTCTGGGACCTCGTCAATCGTCAGGACTGGGGCGTGTGCGAGTCGGTTCAGCGTGGGATGACCTCCCGGTACTTCCGTGGCGGCTGGTACGCGCCGATGGAGGACACCTCCTTGGATATCAGGCGCTGGTTGCTGGCCAGGCTGCAATGACAAGGCAGCGAGTCTTCGCAAATTGAATTCCTGAGGCCTCGCACACTGATACGTTCACGGTTCACCTCGCTGCAGGGAGAGCCCATGTCGAGATTTCGGATGCTTGGCGCTGCATTGATCTGTGCGGTCATCAGCGTTCCTATGGTGGCGTCGCAGCCGGCACTTGCCGAGGATCCGGTGGTCCTGACCATCGGGGTCGGAGAGGACCTCGACTCCGCCAACCCGTTCACCGGGCTCTCCTCCCTCGCCTACGAGGCATTCACCCTGCAGTACCCGACCCTCACGCAGTACGCGGCCGATGACTTCTCGATCGTCCCCGGCCTCGCTGAATCATGGGAGGAGTCGGCTGACAAGAAGTCATGGACCTACCGACTTCGTCCGGGGATGAAGTGGAGCGATGGAGTCCCGATCACCGCAGAGGACGTCGCCTACACGTTCAATCGGATCATCGACGGCAAGTATGAGCGGACGAACTACGGCTCGTATGTCGCCAACATGGTGCGCGCAGAGGCGTTGGACGACCTCACGGTGAAGGTAGATATCGCCAAGCCCAGCCCGGTCATGGACCACCTCTTCGTGTTCATTCTCCCCAAGCACGTCTGGGAGTCCATTGACGGCAAGGAGGTGCGCAAGTTCAAGAACGTCGGCACCCCTGAGTCGCCGACGGTTGGCTCAGGCCCGTACGTGATGGTCGAGCGGCGCGCGGGGCAGTTCACCAGGTTCAAGGCCAACCCCAACTGGTACGGCGGCGAGCGACCCGTCGATGAGGTCATCTTCAAGGTCTACAACAATCCGGACGCCCTCGGGCAGGCACTGAAGTCCGGAGAGATCGATCTTGCCCACGGCCTTGACCTCGGCGTGTATGAGTCGTTGAAGGAGATCCCCGAAATCACGACGGTCGCGTCGACCCCTGCGAGTTTCAGTGAGGTCGCATTCAACACAGGTGCGGCACTTGAGGACGGCACGCCGATCGGCGACGGCAATCCGCTACTGAAGGACAAGGCCCTGCGTCAGGCCCTCAACTGGGCCATTGACCGCCAAGCGATCGTCGACAGGGTGCTCGGCGGCGAGGGTCTGCCCGGAAGCACGGTCATCCCGCCGCTGTACCCCCAGTGGCATCTGGATCCCGCCAACCCCTACACGCATGACCCGGCGAAGGCCGCTCAACTCCTCGATGCGGCCGGATACCCGATTGGTGCTGATGGCGTGCGCGCTGATGCGAAGGGCAACCGGCTGAGCTTCCGCCTCCTCTACCGCACCGAGGCTGAGGGCGCGAGCTCGCAGAAGTCCGCAGAGTTCGTGCAGTCCTACCTCAAGGATGTCGGTGTCGAGGTCCAGCTCAAGGGCGTGACGGAGGATGCCCTGTACGAGTTCGTCGGACAGGGCAATTTCGATATGTTCGAGTGGGGCTGGGGGGTCGAGCCTGACTCGAACTACATGCTCTCCACCTTCACCTGCGGCAGCAGGTCGTACGAGGAGGACGGCACGATCTATGCGAACCTGTCGGATTCCTTCTACTGCAATCCTGAGTACGACGAGCTCTTCGACGAGCAGTCGCAGGAGACGGATTTCACCAAGCGCCAGGAGATCGTCAAGCGCATGCAGCAGATGCTCTACGACGATGCCGTCTACATGGTGACCTACTACGCCAATGGCCTCGAGGCATACCGCAATGACCGCTTCACCGGGTGGGTCCAGCAGCCGAAGGGCAACGGCACCCTCATCTACCAGTGGGGAACGTGGTCCTACTTTGACGTCGAGCCAGTCACCGCGGCGACCGTCGCGGCGGAGGCAGGTGCGAGTGCCGCCCCGAGCGCGGCGGCGAGCGGCACGGATGCCGAGGCCCCGCAGGAGTCGGCATCAAGTGGGGTCAGCACCTGGGTCGTCGTCGGATTGCTCCTCGCCGTCATCATCATCCTGATCCTCGTCGTCGTGCTCGTGCGCGGAAACCGGCGGGCGTCGAGCGCGGACCGCGAATAGCTGATGGGGAGTTTCGCGGACGGTCGAGACGCCCGTATTCACTACAAGCAGGTGGGTGTGGGACCTGACATCGTCTGGGTGTCAGGTGCCGGCGGAACGATCGGTTCCTGGGATGCCTACCAGGTTCCCTTCTTCGAGTCGGAGTTTCGCAACACCACCTTCGACTGTCGTGGAGTGGGCCAGACGACCTCTGATCGACCGATGCCGTGGACGGTCGAGGACTTCTCTCAGGATGTCATTGATCTCATCGAGGCGGTCTGCTCTCCGCCGGTGGCGATCATCGGACTGTCGTTCGGGGGTGGCATCGTGCAGCAGGTCGCGATCGACCGGCCGGATCTCATCGCATGCGTGATAACGATGGGCACGGGCGCGGTGAGCCGCGGCTGGACCTGGGACTATCAGATGGCCGAAATCGAATGGCGCCGCGCAGGCAACCGACTAGACGGGATGATGGCGGTCATCCACTACGCCGCCATGTACTACCCGGCGCGCGTCCTCGGCGATCCGGTGCTCTGGCCGAAACTGCGCGATGAGCTCCTCGAGTACTACGAAACCGATACCGCGGAGGATTCGCTTATCGCGCAGTGGGAACCCTGCGTGCTCTTCGACCAGCGCGAGCAACTGAAGACATGCACCGTTCCGATGCATGTCGTGGCGTTCGATCAGGATGTGCAGGCCGTGCCACAGGATGGTGAAGAAGTCGCGGCACTCACGCCGGGTGCCGAATTCCACCTATTCGAGGGCATGGGGCACTGCTCGATCTATGGCCACACGCAGGACATCCTCAACCCGTTCATCAAGGGCCTGGTTCAGCGCTACCTCTAGGGAAGCGCTGATTTTATCGTTCGTGTGATTGGTGTTTTGCCGGGCGTGAGGGGTTCGTTTCTGGGAGAATCCTTCATGGCCAGCGACCAGATCAGTTTCACGGATGTCGAGTATTCGAAGTGCCGGCCACCAGGGAGCCAGCAAGCGCCCTGACGTCGCCGACGGCCCGACGGCATCACCGCGGAGACCAAAACAGCGCCTCCTCAGCTCATCACGCGTGCCCGGAGGCACCCTTCATGGAAAACAGGCTGATGATCAGCGGTTCCCTAACTGCCTAGGGCCCAGGGTCAGCCCCGTTACACGTCTACGAGCGCCTCTCTCTGGCTGGGCCTAAAGGGACAAGCTTGCTGCGAAATGTAACCAAATGTAACTGGAGTGTGGTTACATTTGGCACGTGCCTGCTTTCGACATCGAATCCGTGCTTGCCGACCTCCGAAGGCAACACGGCGACACCGCCGGTGTCGAGGTGAAGTCAGCGCGAGGCGGCTTGCCAAGCACCGTAGGTGAATCCCTATGCGCGCTCGCAAACCACCCCGGTGGCGGATTGCTTCTACTCGGCCTCGACGAGCAGGCAGGATTTGCCCCGGTCGGACTTACCGGCCTTCAGACGCTCAAGCAGGGGATTGCCAGCAAGGCGAGATCCTGTAGCCCTCCGGTGAGCATTGAGATCACCCAGCACGAACTGCAAGGCTATGCGGTAGTCGCCGTCAAGATCACTGAATGCGATCGTTCCGCCAAGCCGTGCCGCTTCGGGGGGAGAGGTTGGCTACGCGCGTGGGACGGCGACTACGCCATGTCGCGTGAGGAAGAGCAAGCCTTCCTCCGCCTCCGCGATGCGCCGCGAGCCGACAAAGAGCCCGTTGTCGGCACCACGCAAGCCGACCTCGATCCAGAACTAGTCGCGCTTTGGTTGACCACGGCCCGTGAAATGGATCCGTTGGGCCTCGGCAAATTCTCCGACGATGACGAGTGCCTGATGCGGGGCGGCGTCGTGTCCCCCCAGGGTGA
>CALPZT020000029.1 GCA_943328365.2 Bifidobacterium breve
GCATGATCCCGAGGCGGCAGCCCTCGTCGAAGCCGTCAATGGCGGGAACCAGACCGTCCCGACCCTCGTCTACGACGACGGCACTGCGGCCACGAACCCCTCCATCGGGCAGGTCAAGGCCAAGCTCGGCCTCGCCTGAACGAGCTGCCTCACCATTGACCGGGCAGCGGCTCCCCGAACCATCGCTCGATGAGCTTGCGGGAGATCGACACCGCCGGCGGCAAGGTGACGTCCCGGCTCTCGCATGCGCGCAGGAGCTCCGCCCGGCTGAACCAATGGGCCTCGGCGATCTCCTCGCCATCGACCGTGATCTCTGTCTGCGAGGTCCAGGCGTGGTAGCCGAGCATGAGCGAGCAGGGAAAGGGCCAAGGCTGGCTGCCGAGGTACAGCACGTCATCAGGGTTCGGCCCGATCACGACGCCTGTCTCCTCCTCAAGCTCCCTGCGCACCGCCGCTTCGGCAGACTCCCCCGCCTCGACAAAGCCTGCGAAGGTCGACATCCGGCCCACCGGCCAGTTCACGTGCCGGCCGAGCAATGCGCGATCGTCGTCATCGCGAACGAGGACGATGACAGCGGGATCCGTCCTCGGGAAGTGATCCACATTGTCGGCGTCGCAGCGAAGGGACCATCCGGCATTCCCGACCGTGAGGGCACCACCGCACACCGAGCACCACCTCGTGCGCGACCGCCAGTTATCGAGGGCGACAGCAGTCACCGTGAGGCCGGCGTGAAGATCAGAGAGCGTGCTCCCGACCGACCGCAGTGACGACCACTGAGCGTCGGGTGGGAGCCCCGGATGCTCCGGCGTTGGCGAGTGCAGCGCGAAATATGCGCGGTCTTCGGCATCGACGCCGAGGAATGACAGGTCTGACCGGTCATCAAGGTCCGCCACCGAGGTGAGGATCAGGCTCGAATCACCCCCGCCCGGCGCGATAGCCGTCTCATTTCCCCTCACCCACACCACGAGGGAGGCCGGGTCCTGCGCGCGCGACCGCTGCCATTCACCGTCCGAACGCAGATGCGCTGCACGCTCAATCGCAGCACGGGAGAGGAGGAGGTCATCGAGGAGCCGGGGGTTCGTCACTCGGCAAGGGTAATTGCGTGACACGATGCATCGGTGAGCGTGTTCATTCGGCAGTTGACCGGAGTCCGATTTGTCGCCGCAGCATGGGTGCTCCTGTACCACCTGCAGGGTCCGCTCGACAACGTCGGGCTGCTCGCGATCCCTGTCATCCCAGACGTCCTCAACGTGGGCCGGCTTGGAGTCGATCTCTTCTTCGCGCTCTCCGGATTCATCCTCACCCACACCTATCTCAGCCGCCTCGGGCAGCGCGCACGCCTTCGCGAGACCCTGAACTTCTGGTGGCTACGCCTCGCGCGTGTCTACCCCGTGCATCTCGTCATGCTCGTCGTCGCCGGCGTTGCGTTGTTCGCCCAGGCAAAGGTCACCGGCGACTCCCTCGATCGCGACTGGCTCAATCCACTCGACTTCATCCGAAACCTCCTCCTCATCCAGGAGTGGGGGCCGCAACCGCAGCGCGGCTGGAATTTCGTCGCGTGGTCGCTTTCCATGGAGTGGCTCGCCTACCTCATCTTCCCGATCCTCATCCTCGTCATCTGGCGCTGCAACAAGCGGCTTGGCCTGCCCATGCTCATCGTCTTGTGGTTCGCGTGCATCACCCCGCTCGTCGGCTACGGCCTGTCGAGAACCGACTCGTACTACACCGACAACTGGGGCTCGACCATCCGCATCCTCACCGAGTTCACGGCGGGCGCGATCACGTACCTCATCGTTCGTCGTCTGCTGCCTGAGGGATCCGACGATCCCGGCCGCCGCACGCTTCAGGGGGCCAATGCCCTGTCCTGGCTGCTCCCGCTGGCCGTTGTCGCAGGCTCGGTCCTTCTCGCAAATCTCGCGATCGCACAGCCACCGATCATGCTCAACACATCAGGCGACGCCGAACCCATGCCTCCCTATTTCCACCTGCTTCTCGTGCCATTCCTCATCGCCTGGCTGGGTGCCCTTGCCCTCGCCCGTGGCCGGGTGTCGCGCGGCCTCGCCACCAAGACCCTTGTCCTCGGCGGGTTCATCTCCTACTCCCTGTACATGACCCACCTCGTGGTGTTCGGGCTCTGGCGAGCCGGCATGCGTGCCGCCGGCATCGACAGCGGGGTGCTCTATGCCGCGGGGCTTCTCGTGCTTGTCGCCGCAGCCCTCGTCATCGCCTGGCTCATGTGGCGTCTCGTGGAGGAGCCGGCCCGCGAGTGGATGCGGGGCCGTGCCGGAGTTCGGCGCGCCCCGACGGAGGAGGCGGGCGAGGCAATTGCCGAGCGTCTCGACAGCGGAGCCGAGCCAGTCTCGCTTCCCGGAGCGCCAGGATCGACGCCGCAGGCAAATCCAGGGGCAAAGCCAGAGGCAACCCCCTAGCCCACCCCAGTCATTTCATCCATGATCCGGGACGAATTGCGAGAGTTCGAATCGTTCGCCGCGAAATCCGCGCGCTGCCCCACATGATGGATGAAGCGGCGGTGCGTCAGGCGCCGGTGGCGCCGAGACCGTCGGCGAGGCTCATGAGCTCGGCGAGACCCTCAGGTCGGATGAGCTCGCCGGTCGACACCATGAAGAATCCGGCGTCGATCGCGTCGAGGGGCACGTTCCGCAGCTGCGACCACGCCAGGCTGTAGATCGCCAATTGGTACGGATCGGCTCCCTGCGCGCCGCCGGTCTTCCAGTCGATGACGTCGTACCGACCATTCTGCTCAAAGACCGCGTCGATACGCCCGCGGACCACTCGTCCGCCGATGAGGAGGGCGAACGGCTCCTCGATGGCGATCGGCGATCGACCGGCGAACGCGGATGCCTCGAATGACTTCTTGAGGGCATCAAGCTGCCCATCGGTCGCGATGCTCTCATCGCCTGCACCGGGAAGATCGTCGGGATCAAGCAGCGACTGCTGCCCGTATCGACTCTCTACCCAGGCGTGAAAAGCGGTGCCGCGCTGGGCGGCGGGTGCAGGCTGGCGGGGCATCGGCCGAGCGAGATCCATCGCAAAGCCTTCGGGGTCGCGCAATGATCGGATGAGGGCACTGGCCGACAGCGAACCGGGAAGCGGGACGACCACCTCCTGCTGATGACGGCGCACCTCCTCGGCCAGAAGCAGCTCAGCATCCGCATCCCACTGCTCGATGATGGCAAGCTCCGCCTCAGTGAGGTCTGCCTCGGTGAATTCGGCGGTCGCCGTGTTGCCCTGGGCCAGCGCGTTGCTGGCGAGCTGACGCTCCCCGGACCCGGAATCCAGCGCTGCGATCGTTGCCCGCACATCTGCCGCCACGATTGCGAGGGCCTGAGCCGATTCGATCGGTGCCGGCCAGGTGAACTCGAGTTCAGCGGCAGCGGCGACCGGATTGACATCGCCGTCTTGCGGCTTCGGATGCCAGGCAACGACCGTGCCATCACCGTCGAGCACCGTTGCGTGGATAGCCGAGAGATAGGGCTCGGGTCCGCGCAGGGTCGCCTGGGTCGGGCCCCACCAGTGACCGGTGACGATGAGGGTGGATTCGGCCCGGGTCAGGGCAACGTAGACAAGTCGTTCGTCATCGGCCGACTTCAGTTCGGCGAGCACCGCCTTGTAAGCCTTGTGGTCCTTGTCTCTCGGGGATTCACCCGGATTCGGGAAGGAGTCGAGCTCGTCGTTCGTGTCGGCGCGAAGCGCCCACGGCACTGTCGCAGCTGATGTTGGCCACTCCGAGCGCGCCGGGGTTCCGGGGAACGCCGATCGAGACACCGACGGCACGAAGACATGGGGGAACTCCAACCCCTTTGCCTTGTGGATGGTCATGAGCTGCACGGCGCTGCCCCGCAGGCACAGGTCGACCGGGAGATCGACATCGAATCGTTCCGCATCGCGCAGCCTGCTGAGAAAAGCGCCGAGGGAGGATGTGCCGTCGAAGTCAACGAAGTCGGCCGCCAGATCGAGGAAGGATGACCACGCGTATTGCTGCTGCTCGGCTTCCGCGGCCAGTGCGCACTCGACATCGAGGCCGGTGACACGGCCGATCCTGGAGATCAGCTCGGTCATCGGCTCACCGACATGTCGGCGCAGGTCGCGGATCTCCGCTGCGAAATCGCTCAACCTCGTGAAGGCTTCCGGCGAGAATCGGCCCGGGTCTCCAAGGTCGAAGAGGGCATCGCTCAGCGAGACCGCCTCAACCGGATCGGCGCCCGCGACCGCCTCGTCGAGTGCATCGAGGACGTCGTCGGTCGCGAAACGGTGGGCACCCCCAGCAAGCTCAGCTGCGCGCGACCCAAGGGCTGCGATATCGCGCGGGCCCAATCGCATGCGCGGCCCGGACATCACCCGCACCATCTCAGGGTTGGCAATGGGATTGTGGAGAATCTCGAGCATGCTGCGCAGCTCAACGACGACCGGCTGCCGAAGAAGCCCGGCAGCGCCGTATAGCTGGGTCGGCACGCCGACCGCGCGCAGCAGTCGGTCGAACTCCGCGAGGTCCTTGCCCGTCGCCGCAAGGATGGCGACATCACTCCACTGATCGTCAGTGTTCGGGGACTCCACCCTCGCTCGCCACGCCGCGATCTGCGCGACAACCCAGGCCTTCTCCTCACCCGCGGTCTCGAACAGCCCGACGCGAACATCGCCCGAACCCTTCGCTACCGACGCACCCGATGAGAGTCGCTCGAGCCCGGTGTGACGGCTCCGCAGACCCCGCGACAGGTCATTGGCCACGCTCAGGATGCTCGGCCCGGATCGCCGGTTGAAGCTGAGCGGGTACCGAGCCGACGACTCCATCACTCCATCGCGAATCGCTGGAAAGTGCTGCGGGAATTGCTCGATGTTGTCAACGCTGGCCCCTCGCCAGCCGTAAATCGCCTGACAGGGATCGCCAACTGCCGTCACCGGATGGCCCTCCGAGAACAGTGCCTGGAGCAGGTGCCGCTGGGCAATCGACGTGTCCTGGTACTCGTCAAGGAGTACGACACGGTGTCGGGCACGCACACCTGCTGCTACATCGGGGAAGCGGCGAACGAGTTCAAGTGCCAGGCGCGTCTGGTCGGTGAAATCCAACAGGTCGCGGGCCTGCTTCTCTGCCCGCCATTCGATGACGAGCATGGCGAGGGCGCGCCGCGCCTGCGCCGTTGCCCGCATGTTCGTGCCGATCTTCTGCAGGGATGCATGCGAGTCGAGTTCTGCGATGAGTGCGTCGTCGTGCTCGATGAGCGCAGACGGATCGATGTCGAGTTCGCTCAGTTGATCGTCAAGGGCCAGGACATTGCCGGTGAGGGTGACCGGTGACGTGCCGAGGCCCGCGAGTGGCAGGGAGGTGCGGCACACGACGCGGTAGGCCAGCTGCTGACGCGCGCCGTCACCAAGAATCTGAGCGCCCGGCTCCCTGCCCAGACGGATGCCGTGCTCGGCGAGGAGCCGCGCGGCAAACGCGTTATAGGTGAGTACTTGCGGTTCACCGGGCACGTCATCGTCATCGGAGGATTCGTTGTCGTCGGGTAGCTCAGCGATGTCGCTCGGCCGAATCGAGGACGCGGATTCGATGAGCCGATTCGCCATCAGCCCGGCCCGCTCGATGCTGCGCACGCTTGACCGCATCGACGCGAGCAATTGCGCGGCAGCCTTCGTGGTGAAGGTGAGGCCGATAACCCCATCGGCGGGGACCATGCCACTGCCGATGAGCCAGGCGGTCCTGGCAGACATCGAGGTGGTCTTGCCTGAGCCAGCGCCAGCAACGACGACAGCGGGCTCGAGCGGTGCCGACACGACCGCCCACTGCTCGTCGGTGAGCGAGAAGCCGAGGGCATGATCGAGATCCCTTCGGCGTATCGGCCCATCCGAACGCCCGCGAACCAACTTCGTCATGGAACCACCTGCTCACCTTGTCGTTGCGAGGGACACACGAGCTGGTACGAGCAGTAGCGGCAGCCGTCGTTCGGACGGGCGACGAACCCCTCGGCTCTCAGCAGTTCGGCCGCTTGGCCCAGCTCGATCTCAACCCAGGTCGGCGAGATCGCCTCCAACGCGTCTTGGAACTGGACCTTTGGATCCGCAGCGCCCGGCGCCGCAGGCACGCGCAACTGCACGAGCGCAGCACCACCGACCTCTGCGTCGTTCTCACGCAGGAGCAGCTGATAGACGCCCAATTGCGCATGCGAGGGAAGGCTGGCATCGGAGGCAGGCCGGCGGATGTTCTTCAGGTCGATCGCCACCGTGCGACCGGCGCTGTCCTGTTCGATGCGGTCGAGGAATCCGCGCAGCCGCACTGCCTCTGCTCCTCCGTCACTCGTCGGCACCGAGATCTCCGCCCGGTACTCCTGCTCGGTCGCCAGAAGGGTGCGATCCCCTCGCAGGTGGTAGACGAGGAATCGGGACAGGGCATCCCTGGCCTCAGCGCGCTCGCTCACCGATTGCCACGCGGCATCGAAGCGCAGATCGCGCCACACCCGGTCGACGAGGGAATCCATGCTCTCGAGGTCGGCCGGAACCTCACCCTTCGCAACGTAATCGGCTACCGCATGGATGACGCTGCCGAACTTGGTCGACGACGGACGCAGGACATCGGCGTGGGCATCATGCTCGAGGAACCACTTGAGCGGACAGGTGAGGATCGACTCGAGGCCGCTGCCCGACAGCGCGATTGGGAGTTCCGCCGGACGAACCGGCCGTTCGTTGACGCTCTGAGGTTGAACCCCCCACCAGCGATCAGGGTCGGCGACGCTCACGAGTGGCTCCCCCGACTCGCCGCGAGCGGTGGCCAGTCGAGCCAGTCGCTCGACGGCTGCCGCGCGCAGGCCCGGCGAGGCATCGGGATCGGCAGCGACGACTCGCAGGTGGGCCACCAGCCCATGGGTAGAGGCTGCGAAGGCCGGGCGACCAACGACCCGAACCGGCGTGAGCGCGAGATCGTCGACGAATCGGCTGGGCTGGGGGCCACCGCCGGCCTCCGACGCGAGGCAGGCAACGGTCACTCGCTGCCGCGCCCGGGTGAGCGCAACGAAGAACAGCCGGCGCTCCTCCGCAAGGAGGTCTGCGGGCCTGACCGGATCACCGACTCCGGCGCGCGTCAGCCGGTCAGGCTCGAGGACCGACCCGCGGGCGCGCAGATCGGGCCAGGCGCCCTCCTCCGCGCCGACAATCCACACGGCATCCCACTCCAGGCCCTTTGCTCGATGCGCGGTGAGGATCCTCACGGCATCTGAGCTCACCGATCGCTCAGCGATCGCCTCCGCCGGAATCTGCTGCTCCCGAAGGGAGATGAGGAGGTTCTTCATTCCGATGACTCCCCGAAAGCGCGCCGATGAGCGCTCTGCGGTATCGAACAGTGCGAGCACAGCATCGATGTTGTGGTGGGCCGAGAAGGAGCCGGCAAGCGCCGACTGCCTCAAGCGCTCCGGCCAGCCGTGGAGGGTCGAATCGCCAACCCGACCGGACCACAGAGTCCAGAGCACCGCCGCAGGTGAATCACCCCGCTCGACTTGCCGGCTCGCTGCATCGATGAGGCGCCGCACGCGATCGACACTGCCGACGAGCTCCTGCTCGCTCTCGTCGACACCATCAAGGCAGAGCGTGCCACGAAGCAGATCTCGGATGAGCTCATCAGATGATGCGGGAGTGACCGACGTGTCGATGACCCGCGCCCTTGATCGAAGCAGGCGCCCAAGACGCCTGATCTGCCAGGTGTCGAGATCGCCAATCGGCGGCCGAAGCAGGTCGACCGCCGAGCTCGCGCTCATCCGACCGGGATCACAGGCGACGTCGAGCGCATTGAGGAGGATGGCAACAGCCGGCTCAAGCCGCAGTGGTATCTCATCGGCGGCGACCGCAGCCGGGACCCCTGCTTGAATCATTGCCCGCTGCACGAGCGGGATCGACTGCGACGAGCGAACGATGACCGCCATATCCGACCATGCGAGCCCGTCGCGAAGGTGCGCATGCTGCACCTCCTGGGCAACATGCGCGGCGCGGGTCGATTCGCTGTCGAAGAACCGAACGGCAACCTCGCCCCCACGCGCCGGATCGCAGAGCGGATGTCGGTGCGCGTGCGCCGCCGCATTGTCGATGATCCGAAGCGGCCGCCTGCCGATGACGCGGGAGGCGGCTTCTCGGATCTCCGGCCCGAATCGCCTCGTATGCCGCAGCACGACTGTCGGCGCCGGCATGCCGCTGGCCCCGCGAAACCGGTGAGGGAAGTCGAATATCCCGGTGACATCAGCCCCTCGGAACGCGTAGATCGACTGATCGGGATCGCCCACCGCGACGATGCTCGTATGGGGCCCGACGAGCGCCTCGAGCAGTGCCACCTGCAGCGGGTCTGTGTCTTGGTATTCGTCGACGAAGACCGCCCGAATCTGGCCGTGCAGCGCACGCCTGCCCTGCGGAGTGCGGGCCCACAGCACCGCCCGGTGGAGAAGCTCGGCGTAGTCGACGACATTCTCGAGGACCATGACCTCGCTCTCCTGACGGGCGAGGATGCCGAGGGCCTCCCACGCCGGCCGACCCGACCGAGCGCCGATCCGCTGGAGCTGAGCCGGTTCAATGCCGAGCTCCTTCGCCCGCGCAAGCACCGCGCGGACTTCGTTGGCGAGCCCGAGGGTGTGCAGGGCCCCGGAAAGGTCATCAGGCCAGGCGATCGCCCCATCGTCGACCGCCCCGAGCAGCAGATCGCGGATCCGGACATCCTCCTCGGCGCCAGACAAGAGCCGTGGTGGCTCGCGATACTCCTCAGTCGTGCCGTGCTGGAGGGTGAGCCCGTAGGCAAAGGAATGGAAGGTTGAGACGGTGGGGAGCAGCCCTCCGCCGAGACGGGTGACGACACGATCACGGAGTTCGCCAGCCGCACGCTTGCCGAAGGTGAGGGCCAGGACGGACGAGGCAGGGAGCGGATCCACCGGGTCGTTGATCCGGGCGGCGATCGCCTCAACGATCGTCGTCGTCTTGCCGGTGCCGGGCCCGGCCAGGACGAGCAGCGGACCGGACCGGTGGTTGACGACCTGCTGCTGCTCCGCATCGAGTATCGGCGGGGCCGCGGCCGGGATTGGCGACGGGTCCAAAGCGAACGACATCGGTCCTCCCCGCGATTGCATGTCACATGACTACCAGCCCCGTCTGACAAGATGCGCAGGTGACCTCCCGGGACAGCGCCTCAGGTGACGAGGCGGCAGCCTCATCCCTCGATGCTGTCCCTATCGCGATCCCTGGCTCAGCCTCGTTTCCTAGGCGAGTCCGCCGACCGCTCGACCTCGCCCGCTTCGTCGTAGCCATCCTGCTCACCGCGAGCATCGTCCTGGTCGCCTGGTTCGCCACGAGCACGGCCGCCGGGCTCGGCACGGATCTGTCGACCGGAGCCCAGCTGCTGCCGAGCCTCATCGTCCTTGCGTTGAACATCATCGGCGGCATCGGCACGCTCGGCCTGCCAATCGCCGCGTCAATCGCGCTCGTCGTCCGGCGCCGGCTTCGGCAGCTCTTCGACGCGCTCGTTGCGCTCCTCGTCACGATCGTCGTGCTCACGATCGCGACGAACGTCATTTCCAGCCTTGACTCCCCCCGGCTACTCGCCGCCCTCGCCGGGTCGGCCGGCCCCGGGGGCACGGCAACGGCACCGATCCTTGGCGGCCTCATCGCCTTCATCACCGTCGCACGACTCATGGGCCGGCGCCCATGGAACGTCCTGAGCATCCTGGTGATCGGTTCGCTTGTCACGGTCGCGGTCATCAACTCCGGAATTGCGCTTGCCGGAGTAGGGGTTTCGATCTCGATCGGCTGGGCAATCGGGCTCATCTGCAGATACGCACTCGGCACCCCGACAACGCGGCCGAGCGCCGATGAGATCATCGCGGCACTCTCAAGGGGCGGTTTCACGATCGAATCCCTCGCCGCTGAGACCACGACGAGCCGTGGGCGCAGGTATCACGCGAGTACGACCGCGGGCCAGCAGTTGCGCATCGCCGTGCTCGACCGAGATCTCGAGGGCGCCGGACTCGTGAGCGCCCTCTGGACGGCGGTGCGCCTGCGGAGCGACAGCGGCGCGGGTGCCTTCAACATGAGGCGCTCCCTCGATCACACGGCGCTGATGTACTACGCCGGACAGGCCGCCGAAGCGCCAATGCCCCGATTGCTCCTGGCATCCGAGATTGGGCCCGATTCCAGTCTCCTTGCCTTCGAGCACATCGATGGCATCGCATTCTCGGACGC
>CALPZT020000030.1 GCA_943328365.2 Bifidobacterium breve
GATGCCCCACGGCGGAACCTGGCCAAGCGCGACGGCCGCGATCATCGTCGACGCCGGAAGTTCGAAGAGGATGGCAAGCGACACCACGGTCGCGGAGGTCGTCGCGAGGACCTTGTTGATGAGCGAGTGGCCGAGCAGTTGCGCGGTGATGGTGAGCGTGAGGATGAGGATCCACGCCTCGGCCGAGAACCCGGTGAGCGGCTGGCGAAGCAGCAGGCACAGGGCAACGAGGAGGAGCGCCGAGGTGCCGTACAGCCCGAAGGTGAGTGTCGATGTCGAGACAGTCTTGCGGGCCTCCGCCGACACGGTGAAGTAGGCCGCCGAGAGCACGGCACCCAGGAGCGCAAGCACGTCGCCGATGAGTTGGCGGGGTTCGAGCGAAACATCGACCCCGGTGAGGACGACCACCCCCATGAGCGAGATCGTCATCCCCACCCAGACGGATCGCTCGATCCGGACGCCTCGGGCCCTTGCGATGAGTGCCGCCCAGACCGGCTGCGTGGCCACGAGCGCGGTTGCCGAGGCGACCGTGGTGAAGCGCAGTGACGGCACCCAGGTGGCGAAATGCGCGCCGAGGAGCAGGCCGCTCACGATGATGAGCTTCCATTGGCGCTTGGACAGGCGCCGGAACTCGCTGCGGGCACGAAAGGCGACCCAGACCCCGGTGGCACCCGAGCCGAGGAAGCAGCGCCAGAAGGCGATTGCGAGCGCAGGAGCGACGGTGGCAGTGATGAGCGGGCCGGAAGCGGACACGAATGCGATCGCGATGCCGATCCACAGGACATCGATCCGGGCCGGGCGGGTGAGGCTCGTGCGCGGACTCCCGCCGAAGGACGGCTCATCTTGAGTCGGCAGCGCCATATTCACATGGGCGACGGTAGCCTTCGACCGTGACAACAGGCGCTGCGACCCGGGTGTTCCTCGCCCGCCTGTCCGGAATCGGGGTCTTCGATCCCAACGGCGATCAGGTGGGCAAGGTACGCGACGGCATCGTTGTCCTGCGCTCCGGGTCGAACCCCCCGAGGCTCACCGGCCTGGTCGTCGAGGTGCAGCCGCGGCGGCGCATCTTCGTCCCGATGACAAAGGTCACCGCCATCGATACCGGGCAGGTCATCGTCACCGGCACCGTGAACCTGCGCCGGTTCGAGCAGCGAGCCGGCGAGACCCTCGTCACCGCCGAGCTCTTCGACCGCTCCGTCGCACTCCTCGAGACTGGTGATCGTGTCGCCATCCTCGATGTCGCGGTCGAGCAGAGCCGAACGACCGACTGGTTCGTCACCCAGCTATTCGTCCGCAGGGGCGGCGGCGGGTTCCGCCGGGGCGAGCGGTTCGTCGTCGACTGGTCCGAGATCGGCGGGCTTTCCCTGCCCGCGGCCGACCAGTCCGCCGAGTCGCTCATTGCCAGTCTCGACACGATGCGACCCGCCGACATCGCGACCGTCCTGCACGACCTCAGCTCGAAGCGCCGCCTCGAGGCCGCACGCGAGCTCGACGATGAGCGCCTCGCCGACGTCCTCGAGGAGCTCCCAGAGGATGACCGGGTCGAGATCGTCTCGATGCTCGAGGCCGAGCGTGCCGCCGACGTCCTCGAGGAGATGGATCCCGACGACGCCGCTGACCTCATCTCCGAGCTGCCCCCGGAGCAGGCCCGGGCACTGCTCGATCGAATGGAGCCCGACGAGGCCGACGACATCCGCCGGCTGCTCTCCTACGACGACTTCTCCGCCGGCGGCATGATGACAACCGAGCCGATCGTGCTTCCCGCAGATGCCACGGTCGCCGACGCCCTCGCCCACATCAGGAACAAGGACCTCTCCCCGGCGCTTGCCTCCCAGGTCTACGTCACGCGCGCCCCCACCGAGACCCCAACCGGCAAGTACCTCGGGGTCGCGCACTTCCAGCGCCTCCTTCGCGAGCCGCCCGGCACCCTCGTCTCGTCCGTCCTCGACACCAGCTTCGTTCCGGTCGGCCCGGACGCCCCGCTCTCAGTTGTCACGCGCACCTTCGCCGCCTACAACCTCGTCGCACTGCCCGTGGTCGACGAGAACGGCCGGCTCATCGGCGCGGTCACCGTCGACGATGTCGTCGACCACATGCTTCCGGAGGACTGGCGCGAGAACGACGGAGACGATCGTGGCTAGCCCGCCGCGCCGGCGATTGTCAGGCCTAGACCAGCCGCGCAAGCGGGGGGTGTCGCTTCGCGATGCCTATGACCCCGAGCGTTTCGGACGGGTGTCGGAGAAGGTCGCCCGCTACATCGGCTCGTGGGCATTCATTGCCTGGATGACCGCGGTTGTCCTCTCCTGGGTGCTCTGGAACACACTGGCGCCGGAGCATCTCCGCCCCGACTTCTTCCCGTTCATCTTCCTCACGCTCCTGCTGTCGCTCCAGGCCTCGTACGCCGCTCCCCTCATCCTCCTCGCCCAGAACCGTCAGACCGACCGCGACCGCGTGCAGTACCAGGAGGATCGTCAGCGCACCGAGCGGCTCCTCGCCGACGGCGACTACCTCGCCCGCGAACTCGCCTCGATCCGGCTCGCCCTCGGCGAGGTCGCCACCCGTGACTACGTGCGAAGCGAATTGCGCGACCTGGTCGAGGACCTCGCCGCTCGGATGGACGCGATCGAGGCTCAGCGCCGCGAGACGGGCGACGACCGCCCGGCCTGAGGGCCCGGCCACCGCCTACGATCAACATATGTCGATTGACCTTGATGCGGTGCATGCTGCCCTTTCCACCGTCGAGGATCCGGAGATCCACCGGCCCATCACGGAGATCGGCATGCTCAAGGGCGTCGACATCGGCGCCGATGGAGTGGTGACGGTCGGGGTCTTCCTCACCGTCTCCGGCTGCCCGATGCGCGACACCATCACCGAGCGAGTGACGAACGCTGTCGGAGCCGTTGCCGGCGTCGCATCGGTCGTCGTCGAACTCGATGTCATGGGAGATGAGCAGCGAGCCGAGCTGAAGAAGTTGCTTCGCGGTCATGACGAGCGCGAGATCCAGTTCGCCCAGCCCGGCTCCCTCACCCGCGTCTACGCGATCGCGTCGGGCAAGGGTGGAGTCGGCAAGTCCTCCGTCACCGCGAACCTCGCCGTTGCTATGGCCGCGATGGGCCTGTCAGTGGGGCTCGTCGATGCCGACGTCTACGGCCACTCCATCCCCCGCATGCTCGGCGCCACCGCCGCTCCGACCATGGTCGAGGGCATGATCATGCCGCCGACCGGCTTCGGCGTGCGCGTCATCTCGATGCTGCCCTTCAAGCCCGGCGGCGTCACCCAACCGGTCGCCTTCCGCGGGCCCATGCTCCACCGGGCGCTCCAGCAGTTCCTTGCCGATGTCTGGTGGGGCGACCTCGACATCCTGCTGCTCGACCTGCCGCCGGGCACCGGCGATATCGCCATCTCAACCGCCCAGCTGCTCCCGAACGCCGAGATCATCGTCGTCACGACCCCGCAGGCTGCCGCCGCCGATGTCGCCGTCCGCGCCGGCACGCTCGCCGAGCAGACCCATCAAAAGGTCGCCGGCGTCATCGAGAACATGAGCAGCTTCCCGTGCCCGCACTGCGGCGAGCCCATTGACCTGTTCGGGTTCGGCGGCGGTGCACTCGTCGCCGAGCAGCTCTCAGCGGCCCTCGGCACGACAGTGCCGCTCCTCGGCCAGATCCCGTTCGACGTCAAGCTGCGCGAGGGCGGCGACTCGGGCAGTCCGCTCGTGCTCAGCCACCCGGACGAGCCGGCCGCTGTGGCACTCACGTCAATTGCCCGCTCGCTCGGCATCAGGCCGCGTGGGCTGGCCGGAATGTCGCTCGGGCTCACCCCGGCGGGTCGCTGACCGTTCGTCAGGTCAGGTCGCGTCAGGATCAAATGCCGGACGAAGCGGCCGCGCAGCCGGCGTCTCAGGCGTTGCCGGCCCCGGGCGAGCGGTCTTCTCATCGTCGGCGAACAGGCTGGTGGCGAGCTTGCGGGGGTGCAGGTCGCCGAGACTGCGCACCGCATCGACGGTCTCGCTCATGTCGAAGCCGGCAGAGTCGGCAAGGTCCTGCCGAGCATTGGCCGCCATGCCTCGGACTTGCTTGAGCATGCGTGCCGCGTCGGCTGCTGCCTTGGGAAGGCGCTCAGGGCCAAAGACGAGCAGCCCGAGCACCCCGAGGATGATGATCTCGCCGATGCCGATGTCGAACACGGGGCCAGCGTACGCCGCCCTGGCGGGCGATGGCACGCGCGGCGGTCATCAGTCTTGGCTGGGCAGCTTCCCGAGCGTGACCTCGACCGTGGTGTCCTTGCCCCCACGCTCGAATCTGACCTTGATCCGATCACCCGGCGCATAGCTGCGAATCGCCACGACCAGCTCGGTTGCATCGTTGATGAGTCGATCACCGATGCTCGTGATGACGTCACCGATCTTGATGCCTGCCGCCTCAGATGGCCCACCGGACGTCACCTCACGCACCTTCGCGCCGCGCTCCTGGTAGGAGGTGTCGAGTGACACTCCGATTGCCGGCGTCGTCGACGCACCTGTGGCGATGAGCTCCTCCGCAATACGCTTGGCCGAGTTGACCGGGATCGCGAATCCGAGGCCGATATTGCCCGGCTCCCCGTTCGTCGCGAGCGAGGCTATGGCCGAGTTGATGCCGATGACCCGGCCCTGGGCATCAAGCAGCGGTCCACCGGAGTTGCCGGGATTGATCGCGGCATCGGTCTGGATCGCATTGATGTATGACAGGTCGTCGGTTCCGCCCGCGGTGACGACGCGATCGACCGCGCTCACGATGCCCGAGGTCACGGTGCCTTCGAGACCGAGCGGCGCTCCGATCGCGATCACGGCGTCCCCGACCTTGACCGCCTTGGAGTTGCCGAGTGCGAATGCCGGAAGGCCAGATCGATCGACCTTGATCACGGCGAGGTCGTAGGACACGTTCGTGCCGACGACCTTTCCCGGGACCTCGTCGCCATCGCTGAAGACGACCGTGAGGTCGCCACCATCCTTCACCAGGCTCACGACATGGTTGTTCGTGAGGATGTAACCATCAGAGCGCAGCACGAAGCCCGAGCCACTGCCCGCGTCGGTCTTGCCCTTCGCGATGATCGAGACCACGGACGGCAGCACCGACGAGACAATGCCTGCAATGGAATCCGGGGCTCGCTCCGGTGAATCGGCGCTCGATTGCGCGAGCACCTGCACCTGCGATTGCCCACCCGTCGAGACCGAATCGACCTCGCGGCCGACGAGATATCCCCCGAGGCCTGCGACGGAACCAACGATGAGCGAGGTCACCACCGAAATGAGCACGACCGCGAAGACGCCAAGACCCTTGCGCCGTGCCGGCGGTGGCGCCGCCGCGGCGAGCGGCGGGCTGGCCGCCGGGTAGCTCAGCGGTGCGCCGGCGAACGGCGGAGTAGTCGGCTGCGGCTCGCCCGGCTCGTTGCTCGGCGCGACAAAGGAATCGTCATTGCTCACGATGCTCAGGCTAGGCTGCATTGACGGTACAGGGAAATCGACGCACCACTCACAATTTCGATGCAGAATTCAAATGGAGGGCAGGCATGTCCGACTACACAGCCGGTGATGACTCGCTTGATCTTCGAGCGATCGCTCCGATCACTCCCGATGCGTGGGCCTATGCCGAGGGTTGGCTCGACGACACCGAGGTGATTCAGGAGGCCCGCCACCTCGCCGACGACGTGGGCTTGATCCCGGTCAGCCACGGGACAGCATCGCTCCTCACCCTGCTCGCCCGCCTCGTGGGCGCCGGCGCAGTGGTCGAGGTCGGCACCGGCACCGGCGTATCAGGCGCAGCACTCCTGCAGGGCATGACCGCCGATGGCGTCCTCACATCGATCGACCTCGAGGGTGAGCACCAGCGGGCGGCCCGCGAGGCCTTTGCCGCCCTCGGCTACGACCACGTGCGCGCCCGACTCATCACCGGCCGGGCGCTCGAGGTGCTTCCGCGCCTCAGTGACCAGGCGTATGACATCGTGTTCGTCGACGCCGACAAGGGCGAGTACCCGGCCATCCTCGCGCAGGCGAGCCGCCTGCTTCGAGTGGGCGGCCTGGTGATCTTCGAGCAGATGCTTGCCGATGCCGGTATCGCAGACCCGCATCGACACGACACCGACATCACCGCACTGCGGCATGTCGTGCACACCCTCCGCGACGAGGACCACTGGCAACCCGCATTGCTGACCATCGGCCGAGGCCTCCTCGTTGCATCGCTGCGCCATCCCCTCGACGACGACTCGGCGGCGACACGCGAGAAGGGGTGACGGCCGTTGGCCATCACCCCTTCTGCGAGGAATGCTCTCTTCCGGGAATCCTTTAGGGGAAGTGGGCGAGAAGATGCTCGCCAAGCTCCTTCGCCTCTACACCGTTCAGCTCGACGACGAGTCGTCCGCCGCCTTCGAGCGGTACGCGCATGACATAGCCACGTCCTTCCTTCGTGACCTCGAGCGGGCCATCACCCGTTCGCGGCTTCATCGCGGCCATTGCCTCCCCTTTCCCTGCGTTGGCCCCATTATCGTCCGTCGCGGTGCGCTACCGGAGGGCGGGGCTGGGATTTCCATGCGCCTCGAGCCGTGGCCTCCGTGAGGGGCGTCACAGTTGCGCATCGTTCAGCCGGCGCTTGAGATCGTCGATCACCGCATCGACCTCATCCATCCGGTAGCCGCGCACGACGACGTCGAACGTCGGGTCACCATTCACGTACTCGGGCCGCCGATCGGGCTCGGCCTCGGGTAGCTCGCCGAGGCGTCCGGCTGCGGCAAGTCCGACCGCGCCGATCGCTGCCATGGCCAGGAGTACGAAGAGGACGGTCATGGGTCAATGATCCCAGTGGAAGGCAGGTTTGACGACAGGAACCGCTCGGTTGTATCTTCAACTAATCATTTGATGATTCAACTACTTAGGAGGCTTCATGACGAACGCAGATAGTTCCGTCCAAGATTCCATCACCGGCACCTGGGCGATCGACCCCACCCACACGACCATCGGCTTCAGCATCCGTCACGCCATGATCGCAAAGGTTCGCGGCAGCTTCGGCGAGTTCGAGGGCACCTTCGTCATCAACGGCGCCGATGTCGCCGCATCGACCGCCAGCCTCACCATTCAGGCGGCCAGCTTCAGCACTGACAACGCTGACCGTGACGGCCACGTCAAGTCGGCCGATTTCCTCGATGTCGAGAACTTCCCGACCCTCACCTTCGCATCGACCGCCGTTGCCCAGCAGGGCAGCACCTTCACGGTGACTGGTGACCTCACCATTCACGGCGTCACGCAGAGCGTCCCGGTTTCCTTCGATCTCATCGGAACGAGCACCGACCCCTGGGGCGGCAACCGAATCGGATTCGAAGGCTCCGCCGACATCAGCCGCGAGGCCTTCGGCCTCACCTGGAACACCGCGCTCGAGACCGGCGGCGTGCTCATCAGCGACACCGTCAAGCTCGTCCTCGACGTCGAGGCCGTCAAGCAGTAGCACGCGTTCCTCGCGCCGCGAACCTCGCGACCAAGCCGAGCGCCAGGGCATCCGGGAGACCGGGGTCCTGGCGCTTTGCTTATTGCCCCGTGAGCCAGCGCTCGAGTTGAGCAAGGCAGGAGCGAAGCTGCGCGATCGGCACCTGCTCGTTGGCAGCGTGGGCCAGGCTCGGGTCGCCCGGGCCGAAGTTCAGCGCCGGCACGCCGAGCGCCGCGAACCTCGCGACGTCCGTCCATCCGAATTTCGGCCGCGGCGTCGATCCGACGGCTGCCACGAAATCGCGCGCTGCAGGGCGATCGAGACCGGGCCGAGCTGCAGGGGCCTCGTCGACCACCTTCACCTCGTATCCGTCGAACACCTCGCGCACGTGCTCGATTGCCTCGATCACAGTCTTGTCGGGAGCGAATCGATAGTTGACCGTCACGGTGCACTCGTCCGGGATGACATTGCCCGCGATGCCCCCGCGGATCCCCACTGCATTGAGGCCCTCGCGGTACTCGAGCTCGTCGACCACAGGACGTGCTGGCACATAGTCACGCAGCCGACCAAGAACCTCGGCTGCATCATGCACCGCATTGACACCCATCCACGAGCGAGCGCTGTGCGATCGCACACCGGGGATTCTCACGTCGACCCGAATCGTGCCCTGGCACCCTGCCTCGATACCTGCATCGGACGGCTCCATGAGGATCGCGAGATCGGCTTCGAGCAGTTCGGGTCGCTGGTCGGCGAGATGCTGGAGGCCGTTGAACTCTGACGCCACCTCCTCCCCCTCGTAGAACACGTAGGTAACGTCACGTGTCGGCTCGGTCATCCCGTGGGCGAGTTTCAGGGCCACGGCCACACCACCCTTCATGTCGCAGGCCCCGAGCCCGAACAGCAGGTCGCCCTCGACGCGGTGCGGCAGATTGCCGGCGGACGGCACCGTGTCGAGATGACCACCGATGAGCACACGCTCGGCACGGCCCAAGCTCGTCCGCGCGACGACCGTGTGACCGAGCCGCTCGACCGTGAGGTGCACCTGCCCGCGGAGTGCCCCTTCGACGAGATCCGCGAGCCGCGCCTCGTCATGGGATTCACTCGGGATGTCGATGAGGGCCGCCGTGAGCGTGAGCACGTCTGCCGAGAGATCGAGGGCTGGCACATGGATACGGTAGCCCCCGTGACCCAACACACTGACATTCAATCGGCCGAACTCGCTCCCGTCTCCGGTCCCGCCGCTGGCCTGGGACTCGCCACCTTCGCCGGCGACGTCATGCTCGACGTCTGGTACCCATCGCCGTGCCTCGGCAGCACGGTCACGGACGTCTCGGGGATCACCTCCGGGATCCAGAACGATGAGCTGCGGGGCGTGGAGGTTCGCACCGTGCATACCGTGGTCGATGATCTCGCGGCACCGCCCGTCGACACCGCCGATGCGTACCTGCGACTGCACCTGCTCTCGCATCGCCTCGTCCGTCCGCGCACCGTCAATCTCGAGGGAATCTTCGGGCTCCTTCCGATCGTCGCCTGGACGAGCCTTGGCGCCGCCTCACCTGAACACCTCACCGAAATTCGGCTGCGTGCACGCTCGAAGGGCCATCAGCTCACGCTGTTCGGGCTCGACCGCTTCCCGCGCATGGTCGACTACGTCGTCCCGAGCGGAGTGCGAATCGCCGACGCCGACCGGGTTCGACTCGGGGCCCATCTGGCGCCCGGAACCACGGTCATGCACGAAGGGTTCGTGAACTTCAATGCCGGCACGCTCGGCGCCTCGATGGTCGAGGGCCGGATCTCGGCCGGGGTCGTCGTCGGAGACGGCTCCGATATCGGCGGCGGCGCATCGATCATGGGCACCCTCTCCGGCGGGGGTACCGAGGTCATCACGATCGGCAAGGGCTGCCTCATCGGTGCCAACGCCGGGGTGGGGCTGTCGCTCGGTGACAATTGCGTCGTCGAGGCCGGCCTGTACGTCACCGCTGGATCGAAGGTGACGCTGCCGGACGGCACCATGGCAAAGGCCAAGGAGGTCTCGGGGGCAAGTGACCTGCTCTTCCGGCGTAACTCTCAGTCCGGAGCCATCGAGGTCGTTCCACGATCAGGGACCTGGGGCGGCCTCAACGCAGCCCTCCACACCCCGACTTGATCTGGCTTGCTCGAGTACCTGCCACATGTGCGGCCTTTCTATCGGCACTCGCGTTCGATCAGAAGGCGCGGATCGGACGCACCATTCCGCCGTATCCCTTGTAGCTGCCGATGTAGCGTCCCTCGCTGACGAGCAGCTGCCCCCATGCATAGGTCGCAACGTGACTGCTCTGCGATGAGCTCCACAGCGACTTCGCCGGGATGCCCCCGACGGCTGCGCGCTTGCGGAAGAGGGTGTTGACCTCGTCCTTCGACGGGAGGTACCAATCGGTCTGGCCGCCGCCGCGATAGGCCGCGGCGACACCTGCAGCACTCGTGGAGCCACAGGCCTTGATGATCGCCTTGGTATTGGCTGCCCCTGAGCCGATATCGGTGCCGGTTCGCACAGTCGCCGTGAAGCCGGCCTTGCCCTCAGGACACCACGTCGCCACGGGATCAGACGCGGCTCCCGACCAACTCGAAGGGGCAACCTCGAGGTAGCGCCCCCACGACTGCTTGGACCCGGCATCGAAGAACACGACACCTCCGCCCGGGCCGGTATCTCCGACCTTGCAGGCACCGCC
>CALPZT020000031.1 GCA_943328365.2 Bifidobacterium breve
ATGCGCCGGGCGGGCTTACCGGTCGACCCGGGGCTGATCCTGCTCGAAGCCACGGACCAAGCCCGCGACGGCGAAGTACTCACAACACGGCTGCTGGAATCCAAGAAGCCGCCGACGGCAATCATGTGCGCGACCGACCTCCTTGCGGCCGGCGCGATGCGAGCCGCGCGAACCATGGGGCTCGACGTCCCACGGGATGTCGCGGTCACCGGGTTCAATGACTTCGAGTTCTCGGAGTACCTACAACCGCCTCTCACCACCGTGCGCGTCCCCGCATACGAGATGGGACGCACAGCGACATCCATGCTCATCTCCGCAATCGAGGACCGCACGCCACCGCAGCTCACCGCGGTGTTCCCAACCGAACTCGTTCTCCGTGGTTCAACCTAAATCGCGACCGCTCGCGTCATACCTTGACGACGAGGGATTACCTGCTTAGGCTACTTGAACGTTCCAGTGGATTCACCGTGGAGGCACGCGGGCAGCACTGTCCGGCGACTCAGGAGGTTGCGATCATGATCATCGTCGAAGACTTCGGCCGGGTTGAGGGCACGCCTGCCCATGCGTGGCGGCTGCATGGCGGCGACGGGCTCAGTATCCGAGTCACTGACTACGGCGCTCGCCTGACCGAGCTGCACGTGCCAGACAGCAACGGCGAGACCGCCGACGTCGTCCTGGGATTCGACAACGTTGAGTCGTACGTCGAATCGCCCTCCTATTTCGGAGCAACGGTGGGCAGGTACGGCAACCGGATCTCACGGGGCCAGTTCCGACTGCTCGGCAGGGACTATCAGGTAGACCGCAACGAGGGGAACAACCACCTCCACGGAGGGCGAAGTGGATGGGACAGCCGACTCTGGTCAGCTGACGTCGATGAGCAGAACAACTCGATCACGTTTCGAACGCACAGCGCCGACGGAGAGATGGGCTTCCCGGGAGCCTGCAATGTCATGTCGACCTACCAGCTTGAGGACCGGAAACTGCGCATCATCATGCAGGCGATCCCGAGTGAGGCCACCATCATCAACATGGTTCACCACAGCTACTACAACCTCGCGGGTCACGCCTCCGGCTCCGTACTGGATCAATTGATGCGACTGCCCTCGGAGTTCTACGTGCCCGTTGATAGTGAGCTCATGCCGACCGGCGAGGTCCTGACAGTCAACGACACCAACTACGACTTCCGCGTAATGCGGGCGATCGGCGCACGCTTCGCCGATCTTCCGGCATTGGGAACGGACGTCTTTCCAGGAGGAAGCGGGTACGACCACAACTGGTGCCTCCAGGGAGGGTCTGCTCCCTTGATCGAGGCGGCCGAAATCCTTGACCCCGCTTCCGGCCGGCGAATGACGTTGTCATCGACCGAGCCAGGCGTACAGATGTACACGGGCGGTTACCTTCATGACCAGATCATCGGCAAGGGCTCCCAGGCGTACTGCCAGTACGCCGGTTTCACCCTGGAGACCCAGAAGTTCCCGGACTCCCCGCGGTTGCTGCACTTCCCAACGACCACAGTGATGGCCGGTGACACCTACCGTCACGAGATGCTCTTGGAGTTCTCGACGAGCTGACCGTTTGGATTCGAGCGTCCGGCGGGTTACCTGCCCCTACGGGATCGACGCTTTCGCCCTGTCCCGGCAAATGGGTCGACCTCTCGTTCGATCACCCGGGTCGCGATGACAATCAGGACGATGCTGACCGCGCCAATGATCGTGACGATCGCGTTGATCTCCGGAGTGAAGCCGAATCGCGTCTGCGACCAGATGAAGAGCGGCAGCGTCTGCTGCGTGCCAGCCAGGAAAAACGTGATGACAACCTCGTCAAATGACAGGGTCAACGTGAGCAGCGCAGCGGCAAGGATTGCTGTTCGCAACTGCGGAAACGTCACGTGCCAGAACGTCCGCCAACCGTTGGCACCGAGGTCCATCGAGGCCTGGGTCAGCGATGGGTCAAGCCGCCGCAGTCGCGTGAGGACGACGAGAGTGACGACGGGGACGGTAAACGCCAGATGGCCGATCACAATGCTCCACAGTCCAGCAGGAATCCCCACGAGCCGGAAGGTGATGGCCAATGACAGTCCAAGAACCATCCCCGGAACGATCGCTGGGATGATCACCGCCGCAAGCAGGACTCTGGGAGCCGCTCCGGTAGCCGAGTTGACGACGACAGCGAAGTAGGTGCCGACGACCGACGCCACCGCGACGACAAGCAACGACACGGACAGCCCGAACGTCAGCGCGCTGAAGAGCAGACCGTTCTGCCCGATGGCCCCAAACCACTGCAAGGTGAAGCCCGACCACGGCAGGGCCTGCACCGTGGAGTCATTGAATGCGAAGATGCCGATGGTGACCAATGGCGTGTACAGGAACAGATACACGGCGATAAAGCCCGCCCAGGCGAACAGCGATCGAATCACCCGAAGCGCTGACTCCATGGAGATGACCCCTGCAGGCGCGACCGAAACCTCAGGACTAGTCAAGGGTCCCCTCCGTCCTCGTGAATCTGGCAACGAGTGCGAGCAAGGCCCCCGTGAGAAGGAGAAGGACAATCGACATGGCGGCCCCGAGCGGCCAGTTGTTGGTCAAGCCAAACTGGTTCACGATGAGCGACCCGAACATTGTCCCTTCGAGCCCTCCTACCATCGCCGGCGTCAAGTAGTCACCGATACAGAGGAGTAGAGCAAGAGCAAATCCGATCGCTGCCCCCTGCCTGGACAGTGGCCAGACGACGGTCCGGAAGGCCCGCGCGGGACTCGCGCCAGCATCCGCGCTTGCCTCCAGTAGCGAAGCCGGCACGCGCTCGAGCGCTGCATAGGAGGCCACGAAGGCGAAGGGAATCGAGACATAGGTGAGCGTCAAGAACACCGCAAACTTCGAGTAGAGCATGAACGACAGCGGCTCATCGCGTAAACCGAGTTCGATGAGAGTCGAGTTGATGATCCCGTTGTCGCCAAGAATGATCTTCCATGCGTAGACCCGCACGAGGTAACTGATCCATAGGGGCACGACGACAAGCAGCACTGCAAGAAGCCTGTGCTTCGACAGGCGTCGCACGACAAACCAGGCCATCGGGTAGGCCACCGCGGTGGCAAGGAGTGCCGCTCCCACTGCAATCGCAACAGTGCGACCGAGGATCGCCAGTGTGACGTCATTGGTGACGGCGGCAATGTAGTTGTCAAAGGTGAACACTCGATACAGGACGCCTTCGCGCGTACGCCAAAGGCTGTAGACAAGCATCAGCACGTTGGGCGCCAGAACGAGAAGCGCCGCCCATGCCGCGAGCGGCACGAGAGGCAGCCGTCGGCGGAACGATGCACGGCCCTCGTGAGTCACCGCCACACTAGCCATCGATGCGGACCACTTCCGAGGCCTTGAACGACACGGTTATCGCTTGGCCGTTGCTCAGAGCAAACCCGATGTGCGCTGGGGCTTTGGCCACCAGGGTCACTCCATCGACGGCCACCATCACTTCGGAGCTGTCTCCGAGGAACACGACCTCCTCGACGGTTCCCCTCACCGCGATATCGCCCGCACCGTCACTCAGGCTCACTGACTCATGGCGGAGGGAGAATGCGCAGGGCCCAAGAGGAGTGTCCGCTGCCATCGGGAAGCTGATCCCGCCCCAGTGACCGACCGTTGCACCGCTCTCCAGGACAACCGTTCCCCGCCCAAGATTCGCCTTGCCGATGAAGCCTGCGACGAATGGCGTGTTCGGATGGAAGTACACCTCACGTGGGGTACCCACCTGCTCAATGTGACCCGTTGACATAACGGCCATGCGATCGGACATCGAAAGCGCCTCGCCCTGATCATGGGTTACGTAGACGAACGTGATGCCCACATCGCGCTGAAGTTGCTTCAACGCCAACTGCATCTGCTGTCGAAGCTGAAGGTCGAGGGCCCCGAGGGGCTCGTCCAAAAGCAGCACTTTGGGCCGGCCCACGAGCGCGCGCGCCAGTGCCGCTCGCTGCCTCTGTCCCCCCGAGAGCTGATGCGGGAACCGCTTTCTCAACTCTTCCATCTCGACGAGGGCCAGGGTCTCGGACACCCGCTCGTCAATTTCGTGCTTGGCCACCCGGTGCATACGCAGCGGGTACGACACATTCGCCTCGATCGACATGTGCGGGAAGAGGGCATAGTTCTGGAAGACCGTATTCACATCCCGGCGGTAGGGCGGGATGCCCTGAACGTCGACTCCGTCGAGCAAGATTCGACCAGACGAGGGCTGCTCGAAGCCCGCGATCATTCGCAGGCACGAGGTCTTGCCCGATCCGCTTGGGCCGAGAATCGAGAAGAACTCCCCTGCCCGAATGTCGAGTGACACTCCGTCGACGGCCTTCGTCGTCGCCCCGTTGTAGACCTTCGAGACATCATCGAACCGAACGACGGTCGGCGGTTCGAGCGGAGTGTCGCCCTCCCTGCCGGGAGTCCCCGGCCGGGAGGGCGACAATGAGGCTTCTTCCACCTCAGAATCCAGCCTTGAACTCATTCCAGAGAGCCACCCGCTCGTCCATACGGTTCGGCGTGACCATCGGCTTCATCGACTCCCAGAAGTTCGGGTCCTGGAGGTTGACAATCTCGCTCTTGGCGAGGGCATCCGCTGGGACCAGCGAGGCTGCGGCATCGTAGGTGATGACACCCGCGCTTCCGGTGGCCTCGATGAACTTCGCCTGCCACGGGATGTCGAGGGTGTAGTTGATGAGGTCATAGACCTCTTGCCGGTTAGCCCCTTTCATCATCATCGATGAATCGATCCAGAAGGGCGTACCCTCCGTGGGGAAACCGTATGCGAACTTGTCGCCATTCTCGTTCAGCTGATTCACCACAGCGACGTTCTGGGCGTAGCCAACCACCGCATCACCCGATGCGAAGAGGTTCGCCTGATCGTTGAAGCCCGCCGACAGTGTCTTCACCTGCGGGCGCAGGCTCTCAAGGCCGCTCTTCACCGTCGCGAAGCCAGCATCGTCGAGTTGGTAGGGGTCGTTGATTCCCTGGGCGAGCGCGACCATCGGAATGCCCAGGTAGGAGTCATCGGGAATCGACACCTTGCCCGCGTACTGAGGATCCCAGAGGACCTTCCAACTCGTGGGCGGTGTCGGGAAGGCCTCCTTTGACCACATGAGTGGCAGCGTTCCCCAGTTGTACGGCAGTCCGTACAACTTCTCGTCCACTGTGACGCCGGGCTCCCATGGCAGACCGGGAGAGATGTTCTTGACGTTTGGCACCTTCGACGGATCCAAAGGTTCGAGAAGGCCGGCTTTGTAGTACCTGTCAACGTTTCCAAGGTCGAAATAGACGAGGTCTATCTGCCCCTGAGAGGACTGAGCCTTGGCGAACATCTCGTCGACAGAGCCCGCGGTGATCTGGGTGACATTGACCCCGGACTTCTTCGCGTACTCCTCGAGCATTGCCTGATCGTGGTAACCCTCCCACGTCAGAACAGTGACCGAGCCCTTGTCAGGTGCGAGCCCGGTTGACGTATCCGTGGCGTCGCTCGTCCCCCCGCATGCCGCGAGCGCGACGAGGGCAACCGCCGCCGCCATCGGTAGTCGGGTGGCTCGCAGCAGTCTGCTTCTCTCCATAGGCTTCATTCGCACTCCCTACTTGAACGTTCCAGTGATCCGTTCTGGAGATTAAGGGGTCGCACGCGAGTCCGTCAATAGTCCGAGGAAACTCCGTCAAGGACTGCAGCAAATCGTCCAACGACCCGCCACTCTTGTGCCGTCGCGAACAATCCATAGGACTGCGAACGACGCCTCATGAGACCCGACGGCACGACGGGTCGCCGAAGTGAAGAGGCCCTTGGGCACTCTCGCCGGAAGTCTGGCGATCAGCCGCCACCCTCTGTCGCTGGTCGAGTTGAGGTTCTTGACGTCAGGGCGACACGATCACCTTCATGAGGGCCGGATCTTGCCGCGTCGCCGACAGCGCGTCGGCTACCTCGTCGAGTGCATAGTGACGGTCGACCAACTGGTCGAGGTCGACGCGACCGGCAGCAGCGAGTTCGATTGCGTCACGATAGGCGTTGGCGTACCTGAAGGTTCCGGTAAGGACCAGTTCGCGCACCTGAATCAGGATGACCGGCACGGCGACTTCGTCCGCTCCCATCCCGACGAGAACGGCTTGTCCGCCCGGCTTCAGCCTTTCAAGGCCGCTACGAACAGCGGCTGCGGCTCCGGAGCACTCAATGAACGCGTCGAAGCGCGCGTGAGCTGGCAGCCCGTCGAGATCGAGTACCTGGGCGGCAGTGAGGTTCCCCGATCGGGTGCGCCGTTCAGTCCCTGGCTCGAGTACGACTACGGTCGTGGCGCCCGCGGCAATGGCCACCTCCGCGACAAGGACACCGACCGGACCGGCACCGGTGATGAGCACGCTCGACCCGGGACGAACTCCGGCTTTGCGAGTAGCCGCGATCGCCACGGAGAGCGGCTCGATGAGTGCAGCTGCGTCGTCTGACAAGGAGTCCGGAACGGGATGCGCAAATGCCTCAGGAACTGCGAGCAGTTCAGTGAATGCACCGTCGACCGGCGGCGTCGCGAGGAATTGCACCTGGGGGCACAGGTTGTAGCGTCCGGCCAGGCACTGCTCACATGAGCCGTCCGGCCACCCCGGTTCGATGGCCACCCGCTCACCCACCTTGACGCGTCGAACCTCGCTGCCGACGTCGAGCACGGTGCCCGACGCCTCATGGCCGAGCACCAACGGCGAACGAACGACGAAATCGCCGATGCGTCCATGCTCGAAGTAGTGGACATCGGACCCGCACACACCGACCGAGCGCACCCGAACCAGCACATCGTGCGGACCGATTTCGGGAACGGCGCGGTCTTCAACCACGATCCGGCCGGGCTCGAGCAGAACTGCCGCGCGATTCGACGTCATGTCAGCTCGCCTCCGTTGCGGCCCACATCGACCACATGGTTGTTCGCATCCGACGTGGCTGCTCGAGGACGGTGACCACCGCCGCAGCTACGTCTTCGGGTCGAAGCACATCGTCCAACCATGGGTCGCCTTCGGTGCGCCCGTGGCCCAACGCGAATTCGGTCGAGACTGCCGCGGGACAGATCGCGGTTACGCGGATGCCCGACGTACGCAGCTCTCGGTCGACGGCACCGGCGAGCCCAATCTGGGCGAATTTCGTGGCCGCGTAGACAGCCTCATTCGCGCCGCCACGGAGCCCGGCCACCGATGCCACGATGACGATGTCGCCGCCTGTTGCGAGCATGTGCGGCACCGCGGCTCGAACATTCCACACGGTCGCGGAGAAGTTGGTCTCGATCATCGTCGTGAGGTCGTCGTCGGTGCCGTCGAGAATGCCGCCATAGGCTCCGATGCCGGCGCTGACAACGAGCGAGTCGATCCTGCCGAAGCGATCCAGGGTTTGTGACACGAGTTCACGGCTCAGGTCGGGATCACGGGCGTCGCCCGCGACGCCGAGGACGTGCGCGTCCCCGAGCTCCTCGCGCAATTCCTCGAGTCGGTCCCGCCGTCTTCCCGTGACGGCCACCAGCGCACCGCGGGCAACGAGCGCTCGCGCCGTGGCACGCCCGATTCCTGAGGTCGCTCCCGTGATGGCGACCACCGATCCTGCAAGCTCCCGTGTCTCCACTGCCATGCCTCGTCTCTTTGGTAATCGTTTGCCCGTGGAGAGTATCCGCTCATTCACCCGACGCGCAATAGGCGGCAGGATTCTCGTGTCGGCAGTGAACGTCGTCCCCTCGCGCGACAAAGTCGCATGTTCGGCATTCCCGACTACTTCATCCGCGTGCGCGTCACCGACATCGATCACTACGAGCGTTGGCTCACCACAGACATCATGGGCGACGTGGCCATCGCCAGGATGGACTCACGACTCACCATGAAACTGCTCACGAACTAGGGAAGCGCTGACGATCCATTTCGGTCATGGCATTGGCAGCCGTCCAGACGCCAACCTGTTGCACCGCAACATTCTTCGCGATTGGTCGTCGGGGCTCGAACCCCGAACCTAAGGATGCGAAGGTTGCTGAGGCCCATTGCCGCCATGAGGCGAATCATGAGACACCAATAGTTTTGGTCTCACTGAGACCCACCCAGAACCACCGAGAACCACGTGGAAAGTGCTAGGAATCGGACCCGTGATGCGCTCGACGGTGCCTAGCCGGCCTTCCGGACGAACTGCTCCAGTGCCTCGCGAGCCAGTGCCGATACCGTGACGCCCCGCTCACGTGCGATCGCCTCGGCCTCGTCACGCAGCTCCGGCGACACCCGGAAGCCCACATGAGGTGACGCCGCCGCACGACCCGTCAACGAGGGGCGCCCCTTGCGGGGAAAGGACGTACTCCCGCGACCAGCGAGCACCGCTTCCTCCACCTCCGCGACGATGCGATCGGCGGCCTCGTCATCGAGCACCGTCCCATCCATCAACGTCACCGTCTCCTTAACCTTGCGTGCCGTCATGGCCTCTTCCCCTCCTCGTACAGTGCCCTGAACTTCTGCCGCAGATCCATCGCGTGGATCACGACGAATACCTCGTCCTCCTCCACCGCGATCACCTCCAAAGCTCGACCGGTGTCGTCGTCTCCCAGGATCAGCAGGCGGACCCTGGGGTCATGCACCTCGACGATCCTGTCCACGACCACCGGGTTCGCCAGCACTTGCCGGACACGCGCCTTGCCGATCTTGTGCCTGCGAGCCGACTGGGTGAACTCGACTCTCATCCACACATTATTGTGTAACACAAATCAGAGGTCAACCCGGCAGCCCTCACCGTTTCGAGAGGGCATTGACGGTTCGCCATCGTTCAGTGAACGTGGCTGGGTGACAGTCAAACGCAACCGGCGATCGAGCCCGGCACCGAGATCGGCCACGGCACCCTGTTCCGGTGGGGGCAGCGCTTCACGCCGGTCCAGTTGGACGCCGCCGGCCGCTACATCCAACCAGAGGGGTGAGAATGCTCAGTGAGATGACGACTTGCTCATCCGGCCTTCCTGACGAGCTGCTCCAACGCCTCCCGCGCCAGTGCCGACACGGTGGTCCCACGGTCCGCTGCGAGGCGCTCGGCCCGTTCTCGCACCGATGGGGACAGGCGGAACGTCACCTGCGGCGAGGTGCCCGAGCCTCCTGCCAGAGACGGTCGGCCGGCCTTCCGCGGGAAGGTGATCTCCACACCCTCAAGAGCGGCGTCGTCATCCTCGAACTCCTGTGCCAGGCGGGCGGCATCGTCCTCGGTGATCGCCTGGCCGTCTGGCGTCGTCCATACCGTGGTCTTCGCTGCCTTCTTGCCGCTCATCGCTTCGCCTCCTCGTACAACGTCCGCCATTTCGGTCGCAGGTCCATCGCATGGATCACCAGCAGTCCTCCGTCCGTTCGCACCGCCATCACCACGAGCGCCCGGCCGGACTCGTCATCCCCGACGAAGACAAGCCGCGCCTGCCGTCCCTGCTCAGCAGGCAGCACCGCCTGCGCCCCCGGAACCGCCATGTCCCGTCGAACCCGTGCACGACCAACCCGGCGCTTGCGTGCCGACTGGGTGAACTCGATCAACACTCGCCTATTTTGCAGGACAGAATTGATCGTGTCTAGTGAAGGTCTCGCTCCTCGACGTCTGGCGGCAGGCGCCAGGCGGTGCAACACTCACCCTGATCGCGTTCCGACGAGCGTCGATCGCGACACGGCCCCAGAACTGCTGCGGCAGGTCACGCCGCGCGAAGGGACCATGGGGTCTGGCATGTGGATCGGCCCACCCGCACCACAGCCCCGATTCCAGACCCATGCCGACGTACTCCCGAGTTCGACAGTTGATAGGTCAGTGAATCGCTGATAGTCGTTGCGGGGCAATGACTATCGGCGTTTTGGCTGGTTCGGGGTGCGTATCTATGGGGTCTTG
>CALPZT020000032.1 GCA_943328365.2 Bifidobacterium breve
AAGGCGTGCGGGCTCATTGCCGAGGCGGCAGCAGCAGGCGCCCGGCTCATCGTCTTTCCCGAGGTGTTCATTCCCGGGTATCCCTACTGGAACTGGACGATGACGCCGGTTCAGGGCAGTGCCTGGTTCGAGCGGCTGTTCCGCGCTGCGATCGATATCCCAGGACCGGAGGTCGACGCCCTCTGCTCTGCGGCACGCGCGGCCGGGGCCCAGGTCGTCATCGGCGTGAATGAGCGAGATCCCTACTCCATGGGAACGCTGTACAACTCGCTGCTGTTCATCAGCGCCACCGGCGAACTGCTCGGCGTCCATCGCAAGCTGGTGCCGACGTGGGCGGAGAAGCTCACCTGGGCGGGCGGTGATGGCAGTTCGCTTCGGGTGTACGACACGACCACGGGCCGGCTCGGCGGCCTGGCCTGCGGCGAGAACACGAATACGCTCGCGCGCTTCGCGCTCCTCGCCCAGGGCGAGAACGTCCATTGCGCGACCTACATCTCCTTGCCAACTGCGCCGGCCGACTACGACATGGTCGAGGCGATCAAGGTGCGGGCGGCTGCCCACTCATTCGAGGGCAAGGTGTTCACCGTTGTCGCCTGCTCATCGATCAGCCCCGAGATCGTCGACATCGTCGCGCACGACGATGCGTCCAGAGCGATGCTCGAGCGAAAGCACTCGGCATTCAGCGGCATCTTCGGCCCGGACGGCCGGCTGGTGAGCGAGCCGCTCATCGATGCCGAGGGGATCGTCTACGCAGATATTGACCTCAACCGGTGCATTCAGCCCAAGCAGATGCACGACATCATCGGCCACTACAACCGGTTCGATATTTTCCAGCTCCACGTGAACCGCGAACCCCAGTCGCGCATCGTGTTCGCCGACCCGCCGCCCGCCGCACCGCAGTCGTTCTCGCCCGACCAGTCGCCCCAGCCGTAGTCCTCGCTCACCACCCAAGGAGTAGCACCATGCGCTTTGTCACCTTCAGCACGACCGAGCAGGGCCCGTCAATTCTTGGGCTGGTCGTCGACGGCAGTACCGTCATCGACCTTTGTCGCGCGCTCGCTGGCTCGATCACCGTCCCCGAGCGGCTCATCGACTACATCGCCGCAGGTCCCGCGTTGCACGAGTCCGTTCGTGACGCAGTCGCTGGTGCCGGCGCGTGGCCGAGCGACGTCGCGTTCCCCCTGGCTGACGTCACCCTTCGCGCCCCGCTGCGTCCGGGCAAGATCGTCGGAGTCGGGCTGAACTACGTCGAGCATGTCGAGGAGTCCAGCCGCACGCTCGATACCGCGAAGGAGCTTCCGACCCGCCCGGTCCTCTTCAGCAAGCCCGGTACCGCGGTCGTCGGCCCGGGCGAGCCGATCCAGCACAACGGTGCCATGACCCAGCAGCTCGACTGGGAGTGCGAGCTCGCGGTTGTCATGGGCCAGGTCGCGCGCAATGTCCCCGAGGCACAGGCGCTCGACTACGTCTTCGGCTACAGCATCGTGAACGACATCAGCGCGCGCGACCAGCGGCGGTCCGGCCAGTGGTTCTTCTCCAAGGGCCAGGACAGCTACGCGCCGTTCGGGCCGATGATCGTCACGACCGACGAGATCACCGATCCGCACACCCTGCGACTGAGCCTCACGGTGAACGGCGACCAGCGCCAGGACGGCAACTCTCGGCACATGCTCTTCAAGATCCCGGTGCTCATTGCCGACATCACGTCCGGGGTTACCCTCGAGCCCGGCGACGTCATCGCGACCGGCTCCCCTCAGGGGGTCGGGGCTGCAATGGATCCGCCGACATTCCTGCAGCCGGGCGACGTCGTCGCCTGCACCATCGAGGGCATCGGCACGCTGGAGAACCCAGTCAAAGCCGTCTAACCCCGTCGTTTGATCCAGTATCCGGCTGAACTGACAGGAAATGCGGTCATGTGAGCCGGATCGGGGTCATTTCGTCCGGGGGCTATGAGCCGCGGGCGATCCAGTCGTCGAGATTGTCGAATGCCTCCGCCAGTGTCGTCGAGTCGCCGTGTCCGGTATGGACGACAGTTTCGCGAGGCAGGACGAGCAGGCGCTCGCGGATGGATTCGGTCAGGGTGCCGAAGTCGCTAAACGATCGCCCGGTCGCCCCCGGCCCGCCGGCGAACAGCGTGTCGCCGGTGAAGATCACTCCGAGTGCGGGCAGATACAGGCAGCACGCGCCCGGAGCATGGCCCGGGGTGTGGAGAACGCGCACCTCGACGCCGCCGACCGTGATGACCTGGCCATCCGCCAGGGACCCGGTCGGCTGCCGGTCCGAGTGCGTGAGATCCCAGATGGGCTGATCGGCGGGATGCAGGAGGATCGGTGCGCCGGTCGCATCCGCGAGGTCCGGCGCATATCGCACGTGGTCGTCGTGGGCGTGCGTGCAGATAATCGCAACGACCCGCCTGCCGCCGACCACGGAGAGAATCGTGGCGACGTCATGGGGGGCGTCGATGACGACGCACTCCTCGTCGTCGCCGAAGACCCACACGTTGTTGTCGACGTCGAACGTCTCCCCGTCGAGTGAGAAGGTGCCGGACGTGACTGCGTGGTCGATACGGACGCTCATGGCAGCATCACGACCGAGCGCAGCACGTCACCGTGATGCATCTTCGTGAATGCATCCTCGATCGAGTCGAGGGCGATTTCCTCGCTCACGAAGCGATCGAGCGGGAGCCTGCCCTGCAGGTAGAGGTCGATGAGCATCGGAAAGTCGCGGCTCGGGAGGCAGTCGCCGTACCAGCTCGACTTGAGCGCGCCGCCTCGGCCGAATACGTCGAGAAGCGGAATATCGATGCGCTTCTCCGGCATCGGCACGCCGACGAGAACCACTGTTCCGGCGAGATCGCGGGCGTAGAACGCCTGGGCCCAGGTCTCGGGGGTGCCGACCGCATCGATGACGACATCGGCCCCGAAGCCGTCGGTGCACTCCCGGATCGCGTCGATGACGTCGGCCTCCTTTGCGTTGACCGTGTGCGTGGCACCGAACTCGCGGGCAATCTGCAGCTTGCGCTCATCGATATCGACGGCCACGATGCGCGTTGCCCCGGCGAGAAGCGATCCGGCGATTGCAGCGGCACCTACGCCGCCGCAGCCGATCACGGCCACCGAATCGCCACGGGAGACTCCGCCGGTGTTGATGGCGGCGCCGAGGCCCGCCATGACGCCGCAGCCGAGGAGTCCGGCAATGGCCGGTGCGGCGAGCGGGTTCACTTTGGTGCACTGGCCCGCGTGGACGAGGGTCTTCTCGACGAAGGCGCCGATGCCGAGGGCAGGTGAGAGCACCGTGCCGTCCTCGAGCCGCATTTTCTGGGCGGCATTGTGGGTCGCGAAGCACAGGTGCGGCCGTCCGCGCAGGCACGAGCGGCATTGCCCGCACACAGCCCGCCAATTGAGTACGACGTAGTCACCGGGTTGGACGTCGACGACTCCTGCGCCGACCTCCTCGACGATCCCCGCGGCCTCGTGCCCGAGGAGGAACGGGAAGTCCTGGCTGATGCCGCCCTCTCGATAGTGGAGGTCGGTATGGCAGACCCCGCAGGCTTGAATCCGTACGACGGCCTCGCCCGGACCGGGGTTTGGCACGATGATGGTCGCGAGCTCGACAGGTGCCCCAACCCCCCGGGCAATGACGCCTTGTACCTCATGAGCCATGGTCGAAACACCTTTCGTGGTCGCGGCCGGATGAGCCGATCGAGCGGTCCGAAGTTGGAGTATCGCAGCGGTGGACGTCAGGCGTCACCCAATGATGATTCCGCGGCGCAGGCGAATGATCGAAGGCAGTTGCCCTGCGCACACGAGGGCGAGCAGTCCGTAGACCAGCGGCCAGGACCCCGACCACTGGAGCACCGCACCGCTGATCAGGGGCCCGAGGGCCGCGACGACGAAGGTGACAGAGAATGCCATTGCGGTGAGCCGGGCGGAGGAGCCTGCGTCGCGCGCGTATTCGCTGAGCATTGCCAGGGCGATCGTGAATCCGCCGCTGTGGGTGAGGCCGAAGGCCATGAGAACCGCGATTGGCATGAAGTCAGGAGCGAGGCCGATGGCGAGGAGAGTCGCGGTTGAGATGACGACCGTCGCTCCGAGGAGGGTTCGCCGCGCGGTCATTCGCTGGGCAAGGGGAGGAAGGAGCAGTGCCGCGACGATCTGGGCGGTCGAGAACAGGCCAAAGAGCACTCCGCTATCGAGGAGGCTCCACCCGCGTTCGGCGTATGACGGAGCCAGCCAGGCGATGGCGCTGTAGAACACCACCGAGTTCAGCATGAGGTAGGTCGTGAGGGCCCAGGCGTTGGCGTCTCGCCACGGCAGGGAGCGCAGGTTCACCGAAGTGGACGTATCGCGCGATGGGCCTTGGCGCCGATACGGCTTCTCGACGATGGTCCACATGATCCACGCGATGGCTGCAGGGATGGCCCATACGGAGAGGGCGATCGTCCATGAACCGGTGATCTCGGCTATGGGTACCGTCATTGCCGCGCCGGCAGTTGCGCCGGCGAACATCGACGCGGTCCACAGGCCGGTTGCCATGCCCACGGCGTCCGGCGCCTGTTCTCTGATGATTCCGGGGACGAGACCGGCCGCGAGGGCGATTCCGATACCGGCGAGCAGAGCGGAGGCTCCAAGCACGATCGGGAGCTCACCCGCGAGCCGCGCGGTCATTGCGACGACGAGAAGCGCCATGGACAGCCAGACGGTCTGCGATCGCCCGAATTGGCGGGCGATGGCAGGCACGGCGAGGGCGAACGCACCCATTGCAACGACAGGAAGGGTCGTGAGGGCTCCGATAGCGATGTCGTCGAGCCCGGTTGCCAGCTGAATGTCGAGGACGACGGTCGGCAGACTGGTGAGCGCAATTCGGAGATTGAAGGCCACGAGGGCGATCGCGGACAGCAGGAGTACGCGCTGTCGCCTGACTGTGGTGTGCGTCACGCAGTGATTGTTCCTGCGTACGCTCGGGCCATGGACACAGGGGGTGGCGAGGCGCCGGGTGGCGGACGATCCCTCGCGGGACCAGCCTTCCCGAATGATGACGGCGGCGCGGACCCGGCCCTGCGGGCGCTGATCGCGCAGCCGGGAGCACTCCTCGTCGATGTCCTTCGGCATTGCCGCCTGCTTGTCGCGGTCGTCGCGGTCGCTGAGGAGGTGGACGAGAGGGGCGGTGACAAGAGCAGCCATATGGCGGTGGTGTCGATGATCAGTGCCTCGGGGGAGAAGGGGCTTCTCGCGTTCACCGGCGTCGATGCGATGGCGCAGTGGGACTCTGCGGCGAGGCCGGTGGCCGTGACGGGCGCCGCCGCAGCGCAGGCAGCGCTCGACGATGGCGCGCAGGCGCTTGTCATTGACGTCCTCGGCCCCGCCCGGGCAGTCATCGCGGGCCCAGACCTCGTTGCACTCGCAACTCGACCGGAATCTGGGTGAAACGGCTGGCGGGTGGCGGCCGGGTTCTCGCGCGATCCGCCCTACTGATATCGTCCTCTCAACCGTCTTGACCTTCGTGGTCGAGTCGCGCAAGCGGAGCCTCGGCTCCCACCCACGGACCGCCAGGCACGATCAGGTCCGCTGGGTCGCGGGTTCGGTCGTCGTCCCAGTGGACGATGACCTCGCCATGCCGAGACCTCTGTGCGCGCTGCGCCAGGGGTCTTTGTGATTCCAGGGGCAGGCCGTGCCCCATCACCTCGAGCAAGGAGCCGCCATCAGCGTCGAGCCAAGGATCAATGACCGGATCCGCGTGCCAGAAGTCCGACTCGTCGGGCCGAATGGCGAGCAGGTGGGCATCGTTCGCATCGAGGATGCGCTCCGGCTCGCGGTGGAGGCCGACCTCGATCTCGTCGAGGTGGCGCCGATGGCGAAGCCTCCGGTCTGCAAGCTCATGGACTTCGGGAAATTCAAGTACGAAGCGGCCATGAAGGAGCGTGAATCCCGGCGGAACCAGACCCACACGATCATCAAGGAGATGAAGCTTCGGCCGAAGATCGATCCGCACGACTACGAGACCAAGAAGGGTCACGTCGAGCGGTTCCTCAAGGCTGGCGACAAGGTGAAGATCACGATCATGTTCCGCGGTCGTGAGCAGAGCCGTCCAGAGCTGGGCCTTCGGCTTCTCGGCCGGCTGGCCGAGGATGTCGACGCCCTGGGTTTCGTCGAAGCCACCCCCAAGCAGGACGGCCGCAACATGATCATGGTTCTCGCCCCGCATCGCCGCAAGGCGGAGACGGGCAAGCCACGTGAGGCGGATTCGCTCGAAGATGCGGCCGAGCCTGCTCCAGAGGTCGAAGCCGAGATCGTCTCCGAGTCCTGATCGACCTGCACGCCCTTACCCAACCAAGCGAGGAATGTCATGCCGAAGCAGAAGACCCACAGCGGTGCCAAGAAGCGTTTCAAGGTGACCGGTTCGGGCAAGATCACCCACGAGCAGGCGAATCGCCGCCACCTCATGGAGTCGAAGTCGAGTAAGCGCACTCGCAGGCTCGAGGCGGATGCTCTCGTCGCGCCGGCCGACATGAAGAAGGTCAAGAAGCTCCTCGGCCGCTAGCCGACCCCCACGTCCCCCGAGGCTTTCCGCCCACTGTTGTCAGGAGATCGACATGGCACGCGTTAAAAGAGCAGTCAATGCACAAAAGAAGCGCCGCGAGATTCTCGAGCGCGCCAGCGGCTACCGCGGCCAGCGCTCGCGGCTCTACCGCAAGGCCAAGGAGCAGGTCACTCACTCGATGGTCTACGCGTACGCCGATAGGCGCACGCGCAAGGGCGACTTCCGCCGCCTCTGGATCCAGCGAATCAATGCTGGTGCCCGCGCCCACGACATGACCTATAACCGCTTCATCCAGGGCTTGAAGGTGGCTGGCGTCGAGGTCGATCGCCGGATGCTTGCGGAGCTCGCGGTCAACGATCCCGGCGCGTTCGCGGCGCTGGTTGCAGTCGCAAAGGCTGCCGTTCCCGCAGCGTCCGCCTGAAATTCCCGTTGACAGAACTGCTCACATCGCGGCGATCCCCGAGGGTCGCCGCGATGCGGCTTTTGCGGACGAGAGCCGGGCGCCGCGAGGCAGGGGCGTTCGCGGTCGAGGGTCCCCAGGGCGTGCGGGAGGCGTGCGTCATGGCCTCGGGCCTGAGAACCGTCTACGCGACAGCAAGCGCCCTTGATCGATTCCCGGAGATGATTGCGAGCGCCCGCTCGAATCGGGCCGAGATCGTCATGGTGACCGACGATGTGCTGGATGCCATGGCCGAAACGCGTGCTCCGCAGGGCGTCATCGCGGTCTGCGACCTGATCGACGCGTCGCTCGAGGACGTGATCCGGCCCGCAGCCCGCATGGCTGTTGTGCTCGAGTCGGCAGCCGATCCCGGGAATGTCGGCACCATCATCAGGACCGCCGACGCCGCAGGAGCCGACGGCGTGGTGCTGACAGGCGGATCCACTGACCCGTTCAACGGCAAGGTCGTGAGGGCATCCGCCGGGTCGATCTTCCACCTGCCGGTCGTCGAATCCGTGGACCTGTCTCTGCTCGTGAACCGGGTGAAGGAAGCCGGTATGGCCCTCGTCGTCGCGACGGGTGATGGCGAGCACGACATCTTCGATTGGATCGGGGAGGCTCCGGCATCCGTGTGCTGGGCATTTGGAACCGAAGCGCACGGGGTCAGTGATGAACTGCGGGCGGCCGCTGACGTCCGAATTCGCATCCCGATCCTCGGGAGTGCCGAATCTCTCAATGTCGGGTCGGCCGTGGCGGTGTGCCTATTTGCGGAGGTCGCCCATCGTCGTGGGAGACTGAACTCGTCCCACGAGGACCCGACAATCTGAATCGAGGCCGCAATGTCATACGTCACCCTGCCCATCTTCGATGAGACGGGCTACGTCGTCGTCGACTCCTACGACCAGGCGCAGGACCCCCGCGAGTGGCAGGACTTGATCTTCGTCGACTGGAAGTCCTCGGGCGACACGCGGTTCTCCCCGATTGCCAGTGCATATGGCGCAATCGAGTGCGACGGTTTCTGGAATCACACGCCGCCGAAGACCGACAAGGACGGCGTCTGGGTCCCGGAGAATGTCGAGCGGGCCCCACGGCTCACGGAGCGGGCGCTCGAGCCCGGGGCCAATGTCGGACGCTGCAGGGTCATCGAGCTTCAGCCGAATACCTACGCCGACGCCATCTACAACCTGCACCGCGACGACAACAATCGTCTCAATGTCGAAGGCACCGGCTGGATCGTCCGTGCGTTCTTCAATCTCACCGACAACCCCGATTCGATGATGATCCTGCGCGAGGACAAGGACGATCCGGCGACCGAGACTCGAGTGCCACTCCCGGCGGGCGCGCAGGTGGTCATCGACACCCAGCGGCTGTATCACGCGGTGTGGCACCCCGGCACCGAACCGCGCTACTGCCTCATCACGTCCTACGAATCCGGCCCTGAGCTGGGAGCGTGGATCGATGCTCGCCATCCGGTTGCGCGAATCGAGTCACCAGCCATCGACGAGGTCATGGCACAGGATGCATACGCGGCTGCCGAAGCCAAGCGGGTTGCTCGTGCTGCGGCGCTGGCGGCGCGTGGCGAGGATCCGCGATTCGGCGACGGCAGCATGGCCCTCGCGGAGGCGCCGAGCGACACCGGCATGGAGGTTCTGAGCGAGGCATGACCGTAACCAGCGTTCCCTATGAGGCCGTACTCGACGAGCTTGAGGCCGAGGCTATCCACATCTACCGCGAGACCGCAGCCGCGTTCCGGGATCCAGTGCTGCTCTACAGCATCGGCAAGGATTCCTCCGTGCTTCTGCACCTTGCGCTCAAGGCCTTTGCGCCTGCGGGTCTGCCGTTCCCGGTGATGCATGTCGACACCACCTGGAAGTTCAAGGAAATGATCGCGTTCCGCGATAAGCGCGTGGCCGACCTTGGCCTGGACATGCGCATATCGACGAATGAGGAGGCCCGAGACGAGGGCGTCTCGCCGTTCACCCACGGCACCCATGAGTACACCAGGATCATGAAGACTGTGGCCCTGCGCGCGGGCATCGACCGCTATGGATTCGACGCCGCGATCGGTGGGGCCAGGCGTGATGAGGAGCGCAGCCGGGCGAAGGAGCGAATCTTCAGTCTTCGCGAGCCTGGGCACCGCTGGGAGCCGCGCAAGCAGCGTCCGGAGTTCTGGCGGACTGCGAACACGACGCTTTCGGCCGGTCAGTCGATGCGGGTCTTCCCGCTGTCGAACTGGACCGAGCTCGATGTGTGGCGCTACATCCAGCGCGAGTCGATCGAGATTCCGTCGCTCTACTTCGCGAAGGAGCGCCCGGTCGTCGAGCGAGATGGGGCGCTCATCATGGTCGACGACGATCGCTTTCCACTGCGCGAGGGTGAAGTCGTACAGATGCGGTCAGTGAGGTTTCGTACCCTGGGCTGCTACCCGCTCACGGGCGCTGTCGAGTCGACAGCCGACACCTTGGCGGACCTCATCACCGAAATGGAGAGCTCGACCATGTCCGAGCGCGCTGGTCGCTTGATCGACGGCGAGGGCGGTGGGTCGATGGAGGCCAAGAAGGCAGAGGGTTACTTCTAATGACGACAACGCGCCTGATCCCGGTGCTCCACCTCGTGACCTGCGGCTCCGTCGACGACGGCAAGTCCACGCTCATCGGACGATTGCTGGCCGAGACCAACAGCGTTCCGCTCGACCAACTCGAATACGCACGGCAGACACGTCGCGGCGGATCCACGATTCCGGTTGGCGAGGTCGACTTCTCACTTCTCACCGATGGGCTCGAGGCCGAGCGTGAGCAGGGCATCACGATCGACGTCGCCTACCGGCACATGAACCTCCCGAACGGCCGTCGAGTCCTGATCGCGGATGCGCC